>JAIROQ010000039.1 GCA_031257455.1 Prevotellaceae bacterium
GCTAAACGCTGATACAGCGCGCTATCGCATTGTCTCCTCAATTCCTTTAAACTCCAATTGTTCGCCGTCGCTTCTATTTCGTAGAAATGTCGTTCGGCAGGGTTTTCGATTCGCATCAATTTGAGATAATGCGACCAACTGAGCCTGAAACTTGGATAATGAAATTTTTTGGACATAGATTTTTGCAAATCAATATTCTCATTGTCATCATTTTGTAATTTCGTCAACCCTGTTGACGAAATTGCGGGAGAATATATGTTGTAAAAATATCTCATCCTGTCCAGATTTTCGACAGAAAATCCCTTGCCAAATTCTTTGGTCAAACGTTTTGAGAGTTCAAGTAGCGTTTGTTTGCCGTATTCCGCACGGTTTTTCCCATGCTGTTCATCTTCAACAATCATTCTACCTATTTCAAAGTAAGTATAAACCATGGTTTGGTTCACATTTCTGACAATTGACTTCCTTGCTTCGGAAAGCAGGTTGTAGATGTTGTCGAAAAGTTTGTTTTTATCTGCTTTTTGAATTTCCATAACTTTCTTGTTTTCCATATTTTTACAGCCAATTATTCAACTTTTTCGGAACAATCTCTGCACTAAAACTGTTGCAAAGATACATTTATTTATTGAAGAAAAATTTTAATCCAATAGAAACATAGAACGCTGGGGCAAAATAGGGGTAATCTTCCTCGATGTTGAAAAACGATCGTAAATTTCTGTCCTGAAAATACGCCTCGCGTATCACTGAAACCCCCGCCGTTATTGGTATTGAAAATATTTTGTTTACATATAGTTCCGGTTGTAACCCTATAATGATAAGTTGTTTTGAGAATATTTTTGATTCATTATTTCGGTCCACCACAGCAGTCATACCCTTTGCCTGCGCTAACAGCCGTACCGTAAATAGATCATTCACTTTCATTCCAGCTGACGCTAACCATGTATCATACAGTGATATTTTGAATTCAAACCGTTTTCCGGTTCGCCAATCAAGATACAATGAAGGAAATATCATTGGATAGCCCAACACATTATTCAGGGCAACGCCAAAGCCAAGATCAAGACTGGGTAACATACGCCGTATAAAAAGCGTCCCTGCCTGAGCCATAATACTATTGGCAGAAAATTGGGACAAGTCGGTATAAATGCCCGCCCCCAATGACGCGGTAAAAGTCCAGTTTTTATTTAGAGGCCGCATATGCGCAACGCCCAATGAAGAATTTAATATTTGCGATAAACATTGGTCATCTGAAAGGTCTGTATTATTCATTGACGCATATGTCCCGCCAAGAGCTATGGCCCATGCGGTTATCTGGTCTAATTCATTTGTTTTCATATAGACCGGAATTTGCATAAACAGACCGATGTCTTTAAAATCACCCTTGCCGCCTGTCGCCGTATTCGTATTATCCCGATAATTTGATGGTAGCATATAGGACGATTCTATTTGTACCTGTCCGTAAACCGGCGCAGTGAAAAATAGTAAGAAAAGACTTAATCCTATACAAAATCTTTTCAGCCATCTTGTTTTCCGTTGCAAAAATACGGTGTCATCTCTTTTTTTATCGTTCATATTGCCTGTTTTTAATTGTGATGTAACGGAAAAAATCCGACCGTTATCAATAATACTAATTTCTTTCATGTTATGAATATTATACAGTTTATTTTATCGTTGAATTTAATTATCCGGCAAACATTACTGATAATCTTATATAAATAAATCTACCTGCCGGAAAAGAGATACGTCAAACAGCCCTTTATCGAAAATTTTTAGTTCCGGAATCACTATCAGCGACAGAAATGATAACGCCATGAACGGCGCATCCAGCGAGCCGCCCAATGCAGCTGCCTGCCGACACAAGGAGTCGTGTTGCTGCGCCACTACTTCTGCCGGTTCGGGACTCATTAAACCGGCAATGGGTAAAGGCAAAAACTGCGTTTGTTTGCCATCACAACAAGCTATGCCTCCTTTATTTACAATTACCGTATTTATGGCTTGCATCAATGAATCATCATCAACACCCACAGCGATAATATTATGACTGTCGTGCGCTACACTCGTACATAAAGCGCCCCGCTGCCAGCCGAAGCCCTGCACAAAGCCGATAGCCGGAGACGCCTGCTGCTTGTAGCGGTTTAGCGTCACCACTTTCAAAATATCCTTTTTCACATTCGATGACAACAGGATATCCTTATCGCTGCTTTGCAGTATATTTGCCGGAAGAACGATTGACTTTGTGTATAAACTTTTATTTATCAATCCTATCACGCGAATTTTACCGGATTGCTTTTTCACTTCCAATGACTTCTTTTCTATCGGAGAGGCATTAAATCTATTAATTATCTGTGCTTTATTTGTATTTATCTGTATCTTTTCTTCTTTGTCATACACTTTGTTTCCGTTTATATAAGTCTGTAGTACTGTCAAATTATCGAGATTATCTACTATAATACAGTCAGCAAAGTCCCCTTTTCGCAGTAAACCAACCGGTAATTTATAATGATTTACCGTATTCCATGATAATGCACGTAATAAGTTAAAGAAACCCAATCCTTTATCAAGTCCTTTTTTAAGAATATTTATCAATGTGCCGTTCAATAAATCACCAGGCGAACAGTCGTCTGTGCAAATCATCACAGACGAAGGATAGCGGTTAATCAACGGATACAGCTGGTCAAAATTTTTCGCCCTGCTGCCTTCCCGGATAAGCGCCTTCATGCCTATGCCTATCTTCTCTTCCGCTTCACAAATATCTTCACATTCGTGGTCGGTTGAAATGCCGGCCTGCACATATTTTTTCAGGTTGTCGCCACTCAGTCCGGGCGCGTGCCCATCCACCGGCTTGCCATATTTTTTCGCAGCGGCAATTTTGCCCATTACCTCCGGGTCGTCATGAAGTACACCGGGATAGTTCATCATCTCGGAAAGAAAATAAATATCGTCACGCTGCAACAATTGTTCCACGTGGAACAAATCCAACGTAGCGCCGGAAGTATCGGCAGGCGCTGCCGGCACACAAGAGGGTGCGCCAAAGAAAAATTTAAACCCGGACTGCCGGGCGTCCTCCAGCATATATTCTACCCCTTCCACGCCCATCACATTGGCAATTTCATGCGGGTCGGCCACCACTGCCACAGTCCCATGCGCCACCGCTGCACGCGCGAAAGCCGAAGGCGTCAGCAAAGAACTTTCCACATGCACATGCGCATCGATAAGTCCGGGAAAAATATAATGCGTTTCCGCCACCGGTCCCCGTTCGATACGAACAATTTTTCCACTGGCTATATGTAGCCGGCCGGGATAAAATTCCTGCTTTTCCACATCGACAATATTCCCGCTTAAAGTAAATCCTTCGATTAATTCCGAAAAATCTTCCATTTTTAAATGATAGGTTTGGGGGGTGGTGTAAGGGTTGGTTTTTTGTAAAATCATAGCCATAAGTTGATATAATAAAAAGTTAATGTAACGGTGCGATAATGTCTGATAACAAGTAAATAATATTAGTTTATCTAAATAAATGTTCCACGTGGAACATTATCGTCCAAAAAACACCAGCAACACCGAAATATCAGCGGGCGACACGCCGGGTATTCTCGAGGCTTGCCCAATGGTATCCGGCCGGTGGCGGTTCAGCTTTATCCGCGCTTCCATTGACAAGGATGATAACTTATCAAAATCGAAATTCACCGGTATTCGGATATTCTCGAGGCGATTCATTTTATCAGCCAATAAACGTTCGCGCTCGATATAGCCGCTATATTTTACCAAAATTTCTGCTGCTTCGACCACTTCCACCGGTGTTCCACGTGGAACAATCTTGTGAATGGCATCGTCCTGCTCTTGGGCGGTTGTTCCGGTTGCTTCCGCGCAACCGCTGGCCATCGTTTTGTATAAACAAACTAACGAAAATTCAGGTCGATGCAAAATCTCTTCCAATTTTTTGCTTTGGGTTATCGGAACAGCGTTTACCGCATGCAGGTATGGGTTTATTTCTTCCGGACGAACGGATGTTTCCCTGAATGCAGCCACTAAATTTTCTATGGCTTGCTTTTTTGCTAAAAATTGCCTGTAGCGTTCGGGCGAAGCCAAACCAATAACATGCGATAATTCTGTAAGCCGCATATCTGCATTATCTTGACGGAGCAAAATACGGTATTCCGCTCTGGAAGTAAACATCCGGTAAGGCTCATCAACACCTTTTGTTACAAGGTCATCAATCAGTACACCTATATACGCTTGGTCGCGGCGAAGGATAAAGGGCTGCTTTCCTGTTATTTTTAAGTGCGCATTTATACCAGCCATTAATCCTTGTGCGGCGGCCTCTTCGTAGCCGGTAGTTCCATTGATTTGTCCGGCAAAGTACAAATTTTCAATGCGTTTCGTTTCCAGCGTATGTCTTAATTGCACCGGCGGAAAATAATCGTATTCTATCGCGTAGCCGGGACGAAAAATTTCAACATTTTCCAAGCCTTCTATTTTCCGCAATGCACGCCATTGAATGTCCATTGGCAAGGAAGAGGAGAAACCCTGCAAGTAATATTCATTCGTTTCCCAACCTTCGGGTTCTAAAAAAAGTTGATGACTGTCTTTTCCGGCAAAGGTATGCAGTTTATCTTCGATGCTCGGGCAATAGCGCGGACCCACGCCTTTGATGACGCCGGTAAAAAGCGGCGAGTCGGCAAACCCTTTTTGCAATATGTCGTGCACTTCCTTTGAGGTGCGGGCAAGATAACAGGGGAGTGGCGAATGGAGCGTGGAAAGTGGAGAATGAAAAATGGAAAACGGATTCGGAGCAAATAATGTTCCACGTGGAACATTTGGATTTTCGGCACAGGTATCTTGAGTTATTACCGCCGGCGGTAGAAATGAAAACCGGGCAGGAGGGCAATCGCCGTCTTGCCGGACTAATTTGGTAAAATCAATAGTGCGTCCATCCAAACGGGGCGGTGTGCCGGTTTTCATGCGGCCGGCTTCAAAGCCGATCCGGCACAATTGTTCCGACAGTCCGTATGCGGCAGCATCGCCCATGCGACCGCCCGGCAATTGGGTTTTTCCGAGATGAATTATCCCGTTGAGAAACGTCCCATTGGACAGGACTACGGACTTGGCGTAGAATACGGCGTCTAAAACAGTTGAAACACCAACAACGCTTTCATTTTCAATCAATAATGATTTTACCGTATCTTGCCAGAAAAATACATTTGGCGTATTTTCCAGCAAACGCCGCCACGCTAAGGAAAAAACAGTGCGGTCGCACTGTGCACGCGGACTCCACATGGCCGGGCCTTTCGAGCGGTTGAGCATGCGAAATTGCAGCGTACTGTGGTCGGTAACAATACCGCTGTAACCGCCCATAGCGTCTATCTCGCGGACAATTTGCCCTTTGGCAATACCGCCTACCGCCGGATTGCAGGACATGTGCGCAAACTTCGTCATGTCCATAGTAACAAGCAGTACGCGCGAACCCATGTTGGCCGCCGCCGCCGCCGCCTCGCAGCCGGCATGCCCCGCCCCTACCACAATGATGTCAAAATCTTTTTGCATATAGTTTTGCAAAAATACGATTTTTTTGAGAGTGGAACAAAAGCAACGCAACTCCTGTATAAGAAACCCCTGCATTTGGAGAAGATGGAGAGATTGGATTATTTCAATCTTTTCTCCACGCTGTTACACACACTGTCAAACCTGTCAAATGGAACAAGCCACGTAGGAATATCCTCATTTATCCAAGCCATAACGTTAAACATTTCGTTATGCAATTGCCGTAAACTTCCCAAATTCCAACTAATAGGCTCATGATGAAAAATACGGTTACGAAGCGTCCTGAAACGGTTTAACGGCGGGGCGACCTTTTTTCTTTGACGTTCTTTTTTGGGCATGTTAGGAAAAACCTTACGCAAACTTTTCCATAAAATACGCTCATATTCAACATTAAATAAACTAATCCAAAAACCCAATGTCAATTCGGCAACTATTTTAGACGGCGAAGTATATTCCTTTCGTAGGGCTATTTGTTTGTTTGCCTGAGTAATATATTTATTCAAATCCATTAAGCCAGGAATTACAACAAATTGCACATACCAATCCTCCCGGCCGAACAGTGCCGTTAATTCCCTGCCAACAGCGTTGCGAAGCACGACCTCAAAAGTAGTGATACAGGGATAGAATGCCTCTGCTAATTCGATATTGCACTGATAATGCAGTATCCCTTTTTCCGGATTAGCATATCTTGTAAAATATTTTTCCATTCGCTTTTCGGAAAATATTTTTTCAAAAAATTTTTTGTCCATTGATGAATATGTTAACTATTTTTTGTACCTTTGCAACGCAGTCCCGGGAACTTCCTCTCTCGAATATTAGATGTCGATGATGAAGCCGGGTTTTTTGTTGCGGTTATCCCAATAATTTCAAAGTATGAAAAAATCGCCAAACTGCTTTCTTCGTTACAATAATATTAAATTCCTGATGCATAATTTTATTTTGCAAAAATACAATTTTTTTTCTTTCCGGCAGCAGCGGATTTTCTCACAAAGGCGCAAAAATACAAAGAAAATATATGGCTACCACAACAAGACAAGGTTGGTCAAAACGACCTGCTTCAATTAGAATAAATAACTATCCTTTTCAAGATATAAACTTGAATGATGATAAAGATGTAAAGTAAAGTGTTTAAGTAGGTTTAATTTCGTACACAAAAGTACTGTGCGGTACCCGTACCGCACGCGCAGCCTGAGCAGGAGTTGCAGTTTATTGCATTATTCTGTGAAATGTAGCACCCTGTACCATCACTTACCCATATATCACAATCAGTACACGTGATATTCGTAGCACATGGACCATCGTATAGCTGTCCAGCCTTTTTCCTACATGCGACTTCCTCAGCGGTAGGTAAACGCCAACCAATAGATGTACAGCTCGTATTAGCAGTAGTCCACGTTGTCCTAGAATTTACAGTATTCTTTGCTTCTATTATCACGCCATTACAAGTATAAGCGATTGCCGCTTCAGCCGCTAAATCTCTGCAATAACTACCTATAGCGGTCAAGCCGGTACAACAACCAACAGCCCCCACTGCCTCATCTCTCAAACTACATCGATAGCCGGGACATTGGGTCGCATCGGTTATGGAATTTATTCTTGCTGCGGAATAAGTAGTGGCGCTTACAGTAGATGCGCCGTTAATGACAAACGGTTTTGTACCTTTTAACGTATAAGTTCCGCTGGAATAACTTCCGCTGGTAATTTGGGCATTCGGCGGGTAGTCGGTCGCATACGCGCAGGCATTGAATTCGGCAGGTGTGCCGCTTACTAAGGTTACTTTCACCGTTGCCGCAAAAGCGCGGGTGGTATTGGACGCTGTTCCTTTTACCCATATCCCGCGTGTGTTGCCGCTCTCGACCGTGTGTGTAAGTGATGAATACTGATTGCCGCTGCCCGCAGCAACTGTAGTAGCGCCCGGTACAAGCGTGGCGGGCGACCAACTGCCCAATGTATTCGCGCCGGTGACCGGTTGAATATCTACAAATACCCATACTTCGTCACGGTGGGTGGCATCGCTGCCCTTCCACGACAAATCAAAAGTTACGGTTTTTGTCGAATAGTCCACTTTGGTATTTGCAATTGTTACCGGAGTGGTGCGCTGTGCGCCTGCTACCACGCTTGTAAGCATGGTGAAAAGAAAGAAAATTTTTTTCATAACCATATAATTTAAAGGTTTAATGCCACTGTATGCTTAACTTTTTTGCAGCGTTGGGATTGTTTTATAGAAGTACCCGCAAACACAAACAATATTTATAAAACAACCCCCTGCTGCAATTTTATTTTCATTGCCATTTTTCACGATTTCTACAGTTGTTTGCGGGATTTTCTAAAAATGAAAACGTGAATTTAAATTTATAGTTGTTCGAGGTCTCGCAAACCCACCACAGATAAATAAATCAAAAATCACGTCTAATAATCAAAAGAGATATATCTGTGGTTGAAATTTTGCGAGTTCCGAACATCAATAAATAAAGAACATTTTATGCTGCAAATATAGCAACTTATTTTTTAGTTGCAATTTTTTTTTGAAAAATTCTTGATTTCAAACGTCCTCTCAATGTGAGCAGACTATCCGTAGTGATAATGTTCCTGAAATTTTTACTCAATAGTCCCCGTAGTAAGCGTTTGTTCCCTGTCCACATTCAATATGGCGCTAAACACGATATTCGCATCAATAATGATGTTCATAAACCGAACCGGCTCTTATTTTTTTCCACCAGTTGCGGCTTATTTCATCTGCCAGCGCATTTATTTCTTCCGGCTTTGCCACAGAGCCGGCGGAGGCCTCCAAATACATGGCGTAATTTATCAGGCGTTGGATATCCAAGACGTTTATCGGTGTATTCAGGCGGCAACTATTATTTACGTTCTTTGAAAGAATTTATAGGGAACAATCGCCTGCGAGCTATCATAGGAAGTCATTGCCGATCACGTGATGGTGTGGATTGTCGCCTGAAAAACGACAAACCGCTACCTGACGCATCTGACGGCATCACCGTTAGTGATGTTGTATTGGTCAGGTACTGGCGGGATGGTCGACCAGAGGATGCCATGCGCTTTGTCGGTGGTGTTTTCAACCGGCGTTGACGACCACAGCGAACCGTATTCCCCAACATAATGCGGGAGGCCAGCGCCGTCAACGTAACCGGAAAGCCCCCACGCAACATCTAAAGCAGGGGCAACTGCTACCGCCGCCGCAATATCGGCAATAGTGGGCACGCGCCAGGGGTCAGGGCAAAGGGTCTTCGCATTTTCAATCACG
>JAIROQ010000111.1 GCA_031257455.1 Prevotellaceae bacterium
TCAGGATTATTGCCGAAATATATCGAAATCGTCGACGTCGATTTGCCCTCAGATTCAATCTGATTGCCGCTATTTACAATCTCAACTTGAATTATTCATGATTTCCCGAAGAGGTCTATTTAATATAAATACAAAGATACACAATTTTCTGGACGCCGGAAGCAATGGACGTCAAAAAGAATTATTCTCCGGAAAAATGTTTTTTTATTTCTTTGTTAATTTTTCTGTTTTAAGCATTAAAAGTTCTATCTTTGTATTTAATTCCGCCGGTGATTTTGACGTATGTTTATATAATAAATAAATTGTGACATATAACGGATTAAATAGTGAAGAGGTTTTACAGTCGCGTACCCTGCACGGGAAGAATGTATTAACTCCTGCGCCGCGCAAGGCCTGGTGGAAATTATTTTTGGAAAAATTCAAAGACCCCATTATCCGGCTGCTGATGGCGGCGGCAATCATTGCCCTTGTAGCGGCGCATTTCGACCCCGGCAGTTCGTATGTCGAAGGACTGGGTATCCTGCTGGCGGTACTGTTGGCGACTACGCTGGCCTTTTTGAATGAATACAAAGCAGGCCGAGAATTTGATATCCTTAATCAGGTGAATAACGAGGCGGCGGTAAAAGTTATCCGCAACGGGGAGCCTGTGGAAATACCCAAGTGCGATGTGGTGGTGGGCGACATCGTGTTGCTGGAACAGGGAGACGAAACGCCGGCAGACGGCGACTTGCTTGAAGCAATGGCTATGTCGGTCAATGAATCGACTTTGAACGGCGAATCGCTGCCGTCACACAAAACGGCCGTGCCGGCAAGCAGTTTTACTACGGCTTATTCGCCCAATGTCGTACTGCGTAGCACGACCATTACCGAAGGGCAGGGCGTGATGCGGGTAACAGCCGTAGGAGATGCTACGGAAATCGGAAAAACCGCGCGGGAAGCCACCGGAACGAGTAGCGAAGAAACACCGTTGAATAAACAGTTGTACCGGTTAAGCAAAGTTATCGGGAAAATAGGTTTTGCAGTCGCCGCCGGCACATTTGTGCTGCTGGTGGCGCGGGACGCCATGGCCGGAATGCCCTTTACATGGTCAATAACGACTTTCAGCCGGCTGCTTACTTATTTTATGATAGCCGTTACGCTGATTGTGGTCGCCGTACCCGAAGGACTGGCGATGAGCGTTACCATGAGTTTGGCGTACAGTATGCGCCGCATGACGCGCACCAATAATCTGGTACGCCGCATGCATGCCTGTGAAACAATGGGCGCAACGACCGTTATCTGTACCGATAAGACCGGCACGCTTACGCAAAACCACATGCGCATACAGGCTGCGCATTTCTACGTATTGCACCCCGCGCGCCCGTATGTGAAAGATGAAGAAAAAGGCCTGCCCCCATTCATCGCACTGGCCATTGCCGCAAATACGACCGCTCATCTGGACGCCGGCAGCAACGCCACGCTGGGCAATCCAACGGAAGGCGCATTGTTGCAATGGTTGCAAAAGCAGGGCGCGGATTACCGGGAAATCCGTCAGGAGACTACGATAATAGAACGCTCGCTGTTTACGACCGAAAAGAAATACATGGCCACCCGTGTACAAACCGCCAACGATAAATCATTTATTTTTATTAAAGGCGCGCCGGAAATTGTACTGGAAAAATGCACGTCCGCAAGCATTCCCGAAACAACCGCGAATATGCTGCAAAGCTATCAGCAACGCGCCATGCGTACACTGGCTTTCGCCTATTGCAAAGCCCCCGACAATCCTGCGGGGACGCTTGACGAACAGCTGTCGAGAATGACGTTTCTGGGCTTTGTCGCCATTGCCGACCCGGTACGCCCGGAGGTAACCAATGCCATTAAAGACTGCCTGCGGGCAGGCATAGAAGTGAAAATAGTTACCGGCGACACTTCGGCGACTGCTATCGAAATAGCGCGGCAAACGGGGCTGTGGAACGATACCGGCGAAAGCGACCGGCTGCATATTACGGGCAGCGATTTTGCCGCACTCCCCGACTGCGAAGCGTGCCAAGTCGCCGCAGAAATTAAAATCATGTCGCGTGCACGTCCGGGCGACAAGCTGCGATTAGTGAAACTGCTGCAACAAGACCACCGGATTGTCGCCGTAACCGGAGACGGCACCAACGATGCGCCGGCGCTTAATTATGCCAATGTCGGGCTGGCGATGGGTTCCGGCACGTCTGTAGCGAAGAATGCCAGCGACATCATCCTGCTGGACGATTCGTTCAACAGCATTGTCAATGCCGTGCGCTGGGGACGGTCGCTTTACCGCAATATTCAACGCTTCGTGCAATTCCAGCTTACCATAAATGTGGTGGCGTTATTAGTAGCTTTCATCGGGCCATTCATGGGGATACACCTGCCCCTGACGGTAACGCAAATGTTGTGGGTGAATATTATCATGGATACTTTTGCCGCCCTCGCCCTCGCCACCGAACCGCCGGACAACAGCCTGATGAAACGCCCGCCACGCCGGACATCGGATTTCATCATTACCCGGCCGATGGCTGTAGCTATCTTTTCGCAGGCCGGCATTTTCCTTGCCGTATTGCTGGGGCTGCTGGGGTATTTCCATTATACCGGCGGGGAACTTACGCTGTATGAACAGTCGGTATTCTTTACGGTTTTCGTGCTGCTGCAATTTTGGAATTTGTTCAATGCACGCTGTATCGGCGTAACGACGTCGGCATTCCGTAACCTGAAAAACAGTAAACCGTTTATCGCTATTGCGGCCTTGATATTCGTCCTGCAAATACTCATCGTCCAATGGGGCGGCGAGGCTTTCCGCACCACTCCCCTACTCTTCCGCGACTGGCTGGCGATTATCGGCGGCACATCGCTCGTGCTGTGGTTCGGCGAATGGAAACGATGGCGGAAGAGGAATTAGGAATTGCTGTTATTTTAAGAGAAAAAATTGTATCTTTGAGGCTGAAATTAAAAACATGAACTTTATGGCAACAACGACTAAAAAAATAACGAAAAAAATCATCAAAACTAAAGTGAAACCACAAAAAAAGCTGTCGAAAGCAGGCGAATGGCTTTTGAAACATCCCAATGGAATAGG
>JAIROQ010000114.1 GCA_031257455.1 Prevotellaceae bacterium
TATGAGCGCTGACGCCAAATAAACAACTCAACAATTCAACAAATAAACAACTCAACAAATAAACAACTCAACAAATAAACGATTATGAAAACAAATCAATCAATTTCTCTGCGGTGGCGCATTGCCGCCGTATTGTTATTCCTCCTTTGGGGAATAGGGGGCTTTGCCCAGCAGGTGAGTGTTAGCAACCTCGCGACCGATTACGCTACGAAAAAAATTTCGTTCACCGTAACATGGACGGCCGCGCCGTACAACAACCAAATCTGGGTGATTACCGACTACATCAAAGTAGAAAACACCACTACGGCAGGCAGCTGGTCGCGTGCGCTTGTAACCGGCGCTACGGCCACCGGCAGCGGCTCCGCCGTCACGGTAACCGGGCAGCGCGGTTTCTGGCTGAATACTTCCGGCAACAGCGGCAGCGCGAACGTAACGGCCACCGTGAGCCTCGCTTCCGGTGTGGACAAATTCAACTGGTGCGTCATTGCATTGAATTACCCGCCTCAGGCGGTTATTAAAGCCACCGGCGGATATGATTTGAAAGGTACGCCGCCGTTTACGGTAAACGGTGTACCACTTGCCGCCACAGCTACTACCTATGGCGCGGGGACGTGCATTACTTCCCTGTCTGATGCCACCAACAACCCCGCCGGCATAGTTCCTGCTTTGCCGACTGTAGCTACGGTAACTGCTTCTACCCTTTGTGCAGGCGGTACATCCCTTTTGACGGCTACCCTCGGCGGCGGCACGACCTCCGCCATGACCTATAGCTGGAATATCGGCGGCTCGCCAAGTACGACCAGCGTGAACACGAAAACTACCCAGACATTGAATGCCAATACCGCCTTTACGGTTACGGTAACCAATGCTTATGGTTGCACCAGCGCACAAAAAACCGGCGCCATAAGCATTTCCAGCCCGGCTACTTCCGGCAATACGGCCAATGCCTGCGGCTGTGCTTCCGGCTTGACCGATTGCAGCGGTACTTGTTTAAGTTTAAGCTGTACGAACTGCACGTGTTGGAACTACTGCTCCGGCTTTACTCAAATATCCAGCGTGCCGTACGAGAACAATACCATAACGACATGGAGTATCGCTAATACTACCTGCCAAAATAAAGGTACGGGTTGGCGACTGCCTACCTTGCCTGAGTTGCAATGTATGTGTGCTGCCAAAAATAATCTCCCAGGCGGTTACATAGACACACATACGTGGGGCTATTGGGCTAGTCCTGCGAGTGGGGACGGACGCAATTTGATACTATTCGAGGATTGCTCGACCTATCTCGTCCCCACGACGCACCAACACCTTGGTAGGTGTGTTAGGTAGCTCGGTTTGGTTTGAGGTGATACTTTTATCCTTTGTTTCTTTTTTTCTTTGCGCGCGAAGCGTGTGGACAGCGGTAGCGTGCTTTCACGCCTATAGGGTAGCAACGAGTGGAGAATGGAGAGTTGGCTGACGCCAAAAGAATTTAAAGATTTAAAAATTCAAAGATTTAAAGATTGGCTGATGCCGGAGAAAATTAGAAATTAAGAATTAGTGCGCTTGCCGCGACTTACAACTTATGACTAAAAAGACTTACGACTATAAAACCATTGCCGCTTTTGCAGCGGGCGTGTTTAAGGACAGGGGAAGTAAGTTTTTATCCTTTGCTTTTCCTGTGGAGTCGGAGGAGCAGGCAAGAGAACAGGTGCGAAAAATAAAAAAAGAATATTTTGATGCGCGGCATCATTGTTTCGCTTACCGTATTGGTCCGGACGGCGAACAATGGCGCGCCAACGATGACGGCGAACCCTCATCGACCGGCGGCAAACCGATACTTGGGCAACTGTTGTCACGTGAATTGACCAATGTGTTAGTGGTGGTGGTACGTTATTTCGGCGGCACGCTGTTGGGCGTTTCCGGCCTGATAAACGCTTACCGCAGCGCGGCGGCGGATGCGCTGGATAATGCGCAAACAGTAGAAAAAACAGTGCGGGAAATTATCACCATCACCTTTCCCTACGACCACCTGAATGCAATGATGAAGCTGCTGAAAGAAGAACAGGCCGAAATCCGCGCACAGCAATGCGATATGGAATGCGCTTTTGAAGTGGCAGTGCCCTTGCAGAAGAAAGAAAAATTTTTGCAGAGAACGGGGAAGTTAAAAGTTAAAAGTTAAAAGTTAAAAGTTATGAGCATGGACGCGGCAATTAGAAATCAAAAAATGAAAAGCCTGATATCCATTCACGATTTTTCCAAAGATGAAATGCTGCATGTATTGCGGCGGGCAGCGGAATTTGAAAAAAATCCTTATCAGACTTTACTGGCCGGAAAGGTAGTAGCGTCTATCTTTTTTGAGCCGTCCACGCGCACGCGGCTGAGCTTTGAAACAGCCGTCAACCGTTTGGGGGCGCGCGTGGTCGGGTTTTCCGATGCAAAGAATACCAGCGTCAGCAAAGGCGAAACATTGAAAGATACCATTAAAATGGTCGCCAATTATGTTGACCTGATTGTCATGCGGCATCCACTCGAAGGGAGCGCGCGCTATGCTGCGGAAGTGGCCAGCGTGCCGGTCATCAACGCCGGCGATGGCGCTAACCAACACCCCTCGCAGACATTGCTGGATTTGTATTCTATCCAAAAAACACAGGGACGGCTGAATGATATTCGTATCACTATGGTCGGCGACTTGAAATACGGACGCACCGTGCATTCGTTGCTGCAAGCCCTGTCGCTGTTCAATGCGCACTTCAAATTCATTGCGCCGCCGGAATTGCAGATGCCCGATGAATATAAAACCTATCTCCGCCAAAAAGGCCTGTCGTTTGAAGAACATACGGATTTAAACAATAATATCGATGATGCGGATATCCTTTACATGACGCGGGTGCAGCAGGAACGCTTCCAAGACCCGATAGAATATGAGAAAGTAAAAAACAGTTATTCGTTAAAAAAATCCATGCTGGCAAAAGCGAAGCCCACCATGAAAATCCTGCACCCGCTGCCGCGCATAAACGAAATAGACGCCGATGTGGATGACACGCCGCATGCGTACTACTTTGAACAGGCACGCAACGGCATATTTACACGCATGGCGATTATCGCCTATTTACTGATTTCCGATTTCTGATTGGCCGGCGCCGGAGCAGAAATCAGCAATCAAAAAGCAGAAATAACATGACAAACGAAAAAGAATTTAAAGTAACGGCTATCAAGGACGGCACGGTCATTGACCATGTACCGTCAAAGCAACTTTTCAAGGTAATTGAAATTCTGGAATTGGAAAATTATACCAACCAAATTACCTTCGGAATGAATTTGGAAAGTAAAAAATTAGGCAACAAAGCCATCATCAAAATTGCCGACCGCTTTTTTGAAAATGACGATATCAACCGCATTGCACTCATTGCGCCGCAAGCGAAGCTGAATATCATCCGCAACTATAAGGTAGTGGAAAAACGCCGCGTAACCATTCCCGAAATCATCACCGGTATCGCCAAATGCGTAAACCCGCATTGCGTAACCAACCACCAACCGGTGGAAACCCGCTTCACTATCCAGTCTTCCGGCAACAGCATCCTGCTCACCTGCTATTATTGCGAAAAAACCACCGACCAAATAAATGTGATTAAATAGGCGGCGAAAATAGAATTTGCAATTAAAAAATATTGTTTTATATTTGTGCCGTTAATAGCGTTCTTTGACTTTTTGAATTTGATATATTAAAAATATATCGCTTTAACTTTTATTCTGCGGATTTCTGAAATCGGGAAAATTTCGACACAGCATGAATATAAGTAAAGCAACCGCTCCAAGAGTGGAGGTGTGTTGCTATACTTATTTGCTGTGTGGGTTTTCCCGAACCTCAGAAATCAATAAGTGTAGTACTCATTCCACTCTTGGCTTTTTAGTGGCATAAGGAAAAAATCAGGATAAAAATTGAAGAAAAGATTTGCAGAAAGCATCCATCAATACATTCTGCAATCATTGGCAGCGGATAAAAACTTGCGGCGGGGGGGTGTTTTATAGATTACACGGATTTATGCGGATTACGCGAATTATATAGCAGTGAAGAGGTGTTTTGTACAAAGAAAAGGTTTGTGTTTGGTAGATACAAAACGCCTCCTGAACTGCAAAAAAGTGAAAAGCGCAGGAGCGCTAAATCTTTACATTTTTAAACTTTAAATTATACAATTATGAGAACAAAAATTTTCTTTCTTCTTGTGTGCTTGTTGCTATTGGCAGCAAGTTGCGCAACACAAAAACAACCAGCGAACAATGCTGTTCCGTATGTGTATTATACCGGCGATGATGCGCCGGCAGCGTCTTCCGGCGTGGTTACGTATTCAAGTGAACAGTGAACAATGACGCTCAAGCCCCGAAGGGGCGCAACGTGAATAACCCCGTGCAAGTGCAGCGAAGCGGAACGCAGCTCGGGGAAGCACGATGCCCCGCTCTGCACATCGCGCGGCGCAGTGCCGATACATCGTGGAAGGTACGTGCGCCGCGCGAAAGGCAGGGGGATGCCTTGTACCCCCGCGCTTACGCACGGGGTTATTCATAGGCAGCCCCTACGGGGCTTTGAGAATATAGAATTAGGAATTAAGAATTGGCTGACGCCACAATTAGAAATAAATTAAAAAAATAATTATGAAAAAAGTTTTTTCTCTTTTCGCCCTGCTTGCAAGCATCACCGCAAGCGCCGCCGTAACCGTTACGCCGCTGGACGTAAACTACGGCACAAAAACAGTAACCTTCCGCGTGTCGTGGACAGATACGCCCTACAACAACCGCGTGTGGGTATGGATAGACTTGTGCCCGGTTTCCGGCACATCGCCCGGCACGTTTGCCAAAGCCGTCATCAGCGGGGCTGCGGCTACTGCCGGTAGCATTACTACGGTTGCCG
>JAIROQ010000161.1 GCA_031257455.1 Prevotellaceae bacterium
TTTAAATCTTTAAATTGGCGTCAGCCAAATCTGTAAATAAGAAAACCGCTCTTAATTCTTAATTTCTATTTGTTCGCTTGTTTTTCCGTAGCGGCGTTCGCGGCGGTGATATTCTTCGATGGCATGCAGGAAATGCTGTTTGGAAAAATCAGGCCACAGGACATTGGTAAAATATAATTCGGTATAGGCTGTTTGCCACAACATGAAATTGCTGAGGCGTTGCTCGCCGCCCGTACGGATGAGCAGGTCGGGCGGGGGCATTCCGGCGGTGGACAGGTAGTTTTCGATGGTTGCGGCCGTGACGCCGGTTACCGCCAGCCGGCCTTGCCGGACATCGGCAGCACAACGTCTGCAGGCTTCGGTAATGTCCCATTTCCCGCTGTAACTTAATGCGAGCGTCAGGGTCATGGTGGCGCCGGCGGCGGTTTCGTTGATACATTGCTGCAATTTTTCCCGCACAGCCGCCGGCAGCAGGTCAATGCAACCGATATACTGCAAGCGGATATTATTTTCCAGCAGCGTGGGCGTTTCCTTTTGGATAGCGTCTACCAGCAGTTCCATTAACCCGTTCACTTCCGCTTGCGGGCGTTGCCAGTTCTCTTCGGAGAAAGTGTAAAGCGTCAAATAGCGCACCCCCGTTTCGGCAGCCGTCTCCACCGTTTCACGTACCGCACGGATAGCGTTCCGGTGTCCGAAAATACGATTTTGCAACCGGCGTTTCGCCCAACGGCCATTGCCGTCCATAATCACTGCTACATGCAAAGGGTTAGTCATATTTCTGATTTCTGATTTCTAATTTCTGATTTCTAATTTTCTCCGGCGTTAGCCTAATTAGTCACATTAGCACATTAGCACATTAGCAAATCATTTTAATTCTCCACCCGTTTTCCTTTCAGCGGGAAGATAAGCGGCTCATGGCGGTTATAGGCGGCGCAGGTGCGTTCTTCGTCCAGCCGGTATGTAAACGTAATCCCGACCGTACCTATCCAGTCTTTGTTGATAGCCCATGAGCCGGGTTTTCCTTTATAATAATCCAGTCCATCGCTGAAAGTTTTTCGCATCAGCCATTCGGCGCTTAAAGTGAACCGTTCGAAAATAGCCAGCTTTGCGCCTATGCCCATTAAGACATATCCGCCCATAGTTTGCATTTCTTCTTCGCTTACGAAGATGTTTTTGTCGGGCGACAGTCCTGTAAATCCCATCCCCGCCAGCAGGTAGGGCGACCATCGTTGCCGTTTCCTGAAATCCGTTACATCCATAGGCAGGAAGCCTATTTCTGCGGCCACATCTATAAAAATCATCGACCGGGAAAATGACCATGGCTCGCCGTCATTGGTAGGCGGCATATCCGGCCGCAGCATCACGCCATGCAATTCGCCGAACGCCAATGCGCCGCGCAGCGAATAACGGTCATCGAAATGATAGCGGTAAAGCGGCCCGATGCTGAAAGAAAGATGACGGAAAAGGGAATAATTATCCGTTAAGTCGCCCAAATAGAAAGCCGCGCCGCCGAATATGCCTATATCATGAGGCTCCGGGCGAAAATATTTAGCAGGCTGTGCTCCGATTGAGAGGGAAGAAAAAAATGCCAAAATACAGAATAGTTTTTTTCGGGCTAATCGCTCCATTCGTTATGTTGCAAATAAAATATATAGACTTGATAGCTTGTTTATAGTTTAATGCGTATTCCGGTTATCCCTTCCCCATGACAGTTTTTCGTGCAGGGTATCGAAAAAATTACTGCCGTGCAGCCGGATAATGCGCAGGGTAAAATCGGCCTTGCAGACGGTGAATTGCGCGCCCGAATTTATTTCAATCAGTTGATTGTCGATAGTAAGGAAGGCATTGCTGTCGCGGGTTTCCACCGTAATGTCCAACAAAGTATCATCGGATATGACTAATGAACGCACGTTCAAATTGTGCGGGGCGATAGGCGAAATAATAAAACTCTTGGATGGCGGCACTACAATCGGCCCGCCAACGCTCATGGAATAGGCCGTAGAGCCGGTGGGCGTAGCGACTAATAAACCGTCCGACCAGTAGACCGGCAATTTTTCGCCGTTCAGTTGCACGTGCACGCCAATCATGGCGGGGCTGTGGCGCTGGATGCCTATTTCGTTGAGCGCATACGGGTACACCGTAGCAGGCAAAATCGCGCCTTTCACTTCCAGCAGCGTGCGGTTTTCTATGGTATATTTTTTCTCCAAAATCGCATCCAGCGCCTGCGGCAAAGCATCGAGCGAAGCAGCGGACAAAAAGCCCAACCGTCCCTGATTTATTCCGATAACCGGAATACCGCTGTCGCGCACATGCTGTAAGCTGCCCAATAATGTGCCGTCTCCGCCGATGCTTATCAGGCAATCCGTGCCGTCCGGCGGCAACCGGTCGAAAGTAACAGCGCCGGGAATGGTTATGCCATACGCACGGTGCAAAAAATCATAAAACGGACGGTAGATGGAAAATACTGCTGTACGCTCCCGCAATAGCGTTATTGCGGAATGCACCGCTGCCGACAAATCGGCAGTAAACGCCCGACCATATAATGCAATTTTCATTTTCTGATTTCTAATTTAAAAATCAAACAAACCATTCCTTATATTGAAGGTATCCGGCGGCGTTGTTGCGTGCCATTTCGATAATTTTTTCATCGCTGTCTTTCACTTTTTTTGCCGGAAGCCCCGCATACACGCCGGGTTCCAACACCGCATTACTCAATACTACAGCGCCGGCGGCAATAACCGTATTGTCGGGAATGACGGCATTGTCCATTAAAATAGCGCCCATGCCGATGAGTACATTGTTGCCGACTTTTGCGCCATGGATAATGGCATTATGCCCCACGCTCACGTCATCGCCAATCTCCACGACCGACCGTTCATACAGGGTATGCAATACCGCCCCGTCCTGAATGTTCACGCGATGCCCCAGCCGGATGCTGTTCACGTCTCCGCGCAGTACCGCGCCATACCAGATACTGCAATCATCGCCCATGACCACATCGCCAACGACCACCGCCGTTTCAGCTATAAAACAATTTTTCCCTATCACCGGCGCTATTCCCCGCACGGCATGTATTACCGGCATACTTCCTTTATTTTTAATTTTGCGCAAAGATACAACTTAATTTTGAATGGCGCTTTGAAGGAAATAAGAATTTAAGAATTTAAAATTCCTAATTCTTAATTCTTTTTTATATCTTTGTGGAAATTTACGGCCAACATAAAATGCACATTCTTGGTATTATTCCTGCGCGTTACGCTTCTACGCGTTTTCCCGGCAAACCCTTGGCGGATATTGGCGGGAAGACCATGATTCAGCGCGTATATGAACAGGCGCAGCAAGCATTGCCGCTGGTGTATGTGGCAACGGATGACGAGCGTATCGCAGCAGCAGTGGAGGCATTTGAAGGCAATGTGATTATGACTTCGGCCACGCTTCGTAGCGGCACTGACCGTTGCGCCGAAGCAGCGGCAAAAATCCGTCTGGACAGGAATACCACCTTTGAAATTATCATAAACATTCAGGGTGACGAGCCGTTTATTGCGCCGGAACAGTTGCAACAATTGACCAAATGCATCGCTTCGCCCGATACGCAAATAGCCACGCTCGTGAAACGCTTTGCGCCGGATGAAGACATTTTCCATCCCAATACGCCCAAAGTCGTGCTGAATGCCGACAGTGAAGCGATTTATTTCAGCCGTTCGGCCATTCCTTATGTCCGCAATGCGCCGCGTGACGACTGGAGCCGGCAAACGCCCTTCTATAAACATGTGGGGCTGTATGCTTATCGCACGGCGGTATTGATGCAGTTGGCACGGCTGCAACAGTCAGCGTTGGAGTTGGCGGAAAATTTAGAGCAGTTGCGCTGGATAGAGAACGGCTTTCGGATAAAAGTAGCTATAACCGAATTTCCTACCTATGCAGTGGATACACCTGAGGATTTACAACGGTTACAGGCATTGCATCTCTATTAGGAAAATGTACGGAAAGGATTTTTTTTCAAAAAAATGAATAAAATAGCTTGTGATTTCAAAAAAAATGTTTATCTTTGCAATCACGAATTTTGTGTTAAACGACAAAAATCTACAATACTAAAATTAAAAATAAAAGTCATGAAAAAAGTTTTTTTTAACCTGTTGACAGTAGTAAGCGTTGGCTTATTAGTATCCGCTTGTTCCAACCCAAGCAAGATGATTGATGCTGCAGACCAAGTACAAAAAAGTTGCGACCCGCAGGTACTGGAAGCAAAAGCGGACGTTATTGACGCCCGTTACACGCTTACATTTCCCGCAAAATATTTCCACAAGAAAGCCGTACTGGAAGTTATTCCCGTGCTGGTGTATGATGGCGGCGAAGAAGTGGGCGCATCCAAATGGTTACAGGGCGAAGGCGTATCCAGCAACTATACGACCATTCCCCAAACAGGAGGCAACGCCTCGCAAGCCGTGCAGTTCAAGTACAAAGAAGGCATGCAATCAGCGCATCTGGATTTGCGTGTAAAATTGCATTACAAAGAAAAAGCGACCGATTTCCCGACCCCGTTCAAACTGGCCGATGGAACGATTATCACGTATAAATTGGTGAACACGGACGGCGTGCCGGTACTTGCTCCCAATGCCTACCAGCAAACCTATACCGAAACGCAGGAAGCGCAAATCAAATACCAAATTCAAAGCGCAGCTGTCCGTTCATCGGAACTGTCGAAAGCCGACATAAAAGCATTGAAAGCATTTTTGGAAGAAGCCAGCAAAAACGAACGGAAACAGATTGCAGAAACCGACATCGTGGCTTATGCCTCTCCGGACGGGCCGGAACAATTGAATACGAAATTGTCGGCTGACCGCAGCAAAACCGCCAAATCGGCATTGGACAACGCCACAAGGAGAATAAAAAACAAAGGCGCCGTGAACCTGTCCACTATTTCCGAAGACTGGGACGGCTTTAGCGAATTAGTAGCCGCTTCCACTATCCAGGACAAAGATTTAATCCTGCGCGTACTTTCCATGTACAATGACCCGGTTGTTCGCGAACGGGAAATTAAAAACATGTCGAAAGTTTACCAGGTATTGGCCGATAAAGTATTGCCCGAATTACGCCGCGCTTCGGTGATTGCCAATGTTACCGTGCAAAATTATACCGACCAGGAACTGTCCGATTTTGTGGCGCAAAATAACTTGGAAGGATTAGACGTGGAAGCCCTGTTATATGCCGCTACGCTTGTGGCCGACAATGCCACCAAAGCCAGCCTGTATGAAAAAGCCGGCGAAAAATTCGGCGACTGGCGCGCTTACAATAATCTGGCGTATGTACGCTTGCTGGATGGTAAATTGGCTGACGCAAAAACGGCATTGGCTAAAGTTACTGTGACAAATGGCATAGTGAAAAATAACAACGGCGTAGTAGCCCTGCGCGAAGGCCGTATAGACGACGCCGAAAAACTGTTTACCGAAGCCAAACTTCCCGCCGCCACGCAAAATGCAGCAGTTATTGCTATCCTCAAAGGCAATTATCCTGATGCTGTCAGCAAGCTGGCATCGGATAATTCTTTCAACGCGGCGTTGGCAAATGTGTTGGTGCAAAATTACAGCAAAGCATCCGACATTCTGAAAAACTTGGACACCGCAAAGGCTTCTTACCTGAAAGCAGTGATTGCCGCCCGTAGCGGTAATGCTTCGCAAGTAACATCCGAACTTAAAAATGCGTATGCAAAAGATGCTTCGCTGAAAGCACAGGCGCAAAAAGATATTGAATTTGCCAAATTCCCCGGCAGTATTTAAAACTACTGACATAATATAGAAAGAGCGGCTGTCCGTAAGGATGGCCGCTCTTCTTTATGTTGGCTGACGCCAATGCGATTTAAAGATTTAAAAATTTAAAAATTTTGTGATTGTTTGTCTGCATAATATTCTTCCTTAATCTTTAATGCCTTTTCTATTTCGTTTAATGGCGTCTTTTGTGTTTTCTTTTGAAATCCATTGAAATGTACATGTTTATTCTATTTTCCCTTGATAAAGTTGTTCTATGGGAAAAATCAAATCCCAATTTTTACCCCACACTATATTACCTTCCGTGAGCTGAAAATTCTTAAACCTTTCAGGATTTTCGTATTTATTGTATTGCGGATGGGGATGTTGTTGTAAAAAATAGCGGAAATCAATTTCCTGTGCCGTACCGTCATTAAATACAATGTTCAAAGTATGGTCTTTCACATGGGTTGCTTTGGTGATGTATATTTCCCGTGCCATAATCAAATTTTCTTTTTAATAACTGTACTTTGACCCCGTTGTTTCAATACAAAAAATTTAATCCATTTTTGGATAATATTGCTTGCATACGTTTGAATAAATTGCTCTGCCGTTTTTACATCTTTGGCCGAAAGCGGCTCAATGCCTCTTCTTGCGCGTTGTTGTATTTTTACCAATACGCCATCGTTGATAATCATGTCAAAATACTTTCACACGCATTATGTATAACATGAACATGTATAGGTTCATGTTCATTAGAGTAAAAATAAAATACAAATCCGAAATATTCAAAAATTTTAGGCATCACAATTCGTCTTATTTCCCGCAAAGATACAAAAAAGTTAAGAGTTATGAGTTGGCTTGCGCCAAAAGAATTTACAGATTTACAGATTTACGGATTTACAGATTTGGCTTGCGCCACTGCGCCTGCTGCTATTTTCCACTCTCCACTTTCAACTAAAAAAAGACGGCTACTTAACGCACTTAACAAACCGCTTCACGCTCGCTTTGTTGGCGCCCGGGATACAGTTTTTGTTGACGTCACGGGATACGCTGTAATAGTAGCCTTCATCGTAGAGCGTACTACTCCAATATGTGTAGCCAACCACATACCCGTTGGGAAGGCCACTACCATTCTGACACATACACTTTAACTCAGTCAGTGTAGGCAAGCGCCAACCTGTACTTTTATTTTGGCAAAAAGTATTAGCGGTACTCCAGTCCATTTCGATATTCTCGTACGCTACGCTGGATACTTGGGTAAAGCCGCATGTCGTCCAACTCGCACAGTTCGTGCAGCAGTCGGGTTTACAGGTACCGCTGCAATTTTCCAAGCTCGATGCGCAGCCGCAGGCATTGGCCGTTTGACCGGAAGCGGCCGGACTGGTAATGCTTATCGTCCCGGAATTTTGTTCGCTTGTGCAACCGTTGGCATTGGTTACCGTAACCGTAAAAGCGGTATGGGCATACAATTTCTGGGTGGTTATCGTGTTTGTCTCAGTAGTAGTTGCCGCCGCTGTGCCGATTGTCCATGTATAGCTCATGGAAGAAGTCGTGCCGCCGCTGACAGTAGCCGTCAAAATAGATGTACTGCCGGCGCAAGCGGTCGCTGAGCTCACCGAAGCTACTACGGGCAGGTCGTTCACGGTAACGGTAATGGTATCGGAAGAAATAACCGTGCAGGCGCCTTTTTCACGGGTGGCTTTTAATATATAGGTGGCCGCCGCCGCAGGCGACACTTCGATAGAAGAACTGCTCCCCCATGTCAGGCCGTTGTCGAAGCTGTATTGTTTGGCATTGGTGGCGGTAGCGGAGAGGGTAACGGATTGCCCTGCGCAAATAGTAGTAGCGGAAGTAGTAAATCCGGTAATTACGGGCATAGGCGGCCATTCGCTATCCGGGCTGTTGGTAGCGTCCGTCAGGCTGTAAATGCAATCGTTATAAGCGGTCGAATTTACGGAAACAGTGCTGCTGGTATTGGCCGGGTGGGTTTGAATAATGAAAGGCTGCGTACCGTTCAGGGCGTAGTAGGCGGACATTTCTTCCGCATAGGGCGGCCGGTCGCTCGCCACGCCACACCACGCAAACTGCGGGGCATAACCCACCAAATCTACTGTTACCGGCACGGTCACCGTGGCGGCAAAATCAAACGCGTCACTTGTCCCCTGCAACCAGAAACCTTTGGTATTGCCGGTTGCCAGCGTTACCGTGCCGGGGCCGGCATTGACAACAGGCAATGTATTTATTTCCGCCCGCGACCAACCGCCTGTATAGGCATTATTTTGTATCCGCCGGTAATCCACCAGTATCCACACTTTGGAGCGATGGTCAACATCCCGCGACCCGGTCGACCAGGACACCTCAAAGGTCACAGTCGGCGGCGTAGCGTTATAATTGGCGGTAATGGGGGTAACGACTACCGAAGAGTTGGAGGGCGTCTGCGCAAAGCACACTGTTCCCAAAAGAAAGACGGTGATAATGGTGAATAATTTTTTCACGGCAGGTTTTTTGTTTATTTGTTGAACTGTTTAACTGTTGAGTTGTTGAGTTGTTGAGTTGTTGAACTGTTTATTTGTTGAACTGTTTATTTCTAATTTCTAATTTGCTGACGCGCCAGCAACTCATACCTCATAATTCATAGCTCATACCTCAAGCCGTCATTCTGAGCGGCGAGGAACGAGCCGTGAAGCAATCCAGCGGCCTTTTCGTGTCGTTTGTCTGGATTGCTTCGCTTCGCTCGCAATGACGACTTAGTTGAAAGTGGAGAATTGAAAGTTGAAAATGGCGACAAGCGCACATCTCCACATTTTCACATTTCCAAATCTTCAAATTATTCATGATTTCTGAT
>JAIROQ010000173.1 GCA_031257455.1 Prevotellaceae bacterium
TTTAGAAACATGATACGTAAATTATTTATCATTGCCATTGGCTTGTTTTCCGGCCTGCCTGTTTATGCGCAGGACGCCGGCAACCAGTCCCCTCTTTTGGCGGAGGTGGAACAGCTTCAAGCCAAATATGAAAAAGACGTCAATGCGGCATTTGCCATTGCCGACGCCGTGCAAAAAGCGGGCGCCTATGTGGAGTCGTTGACGGCCTTGTTCGAGAATGGGGAGATACCTTTGCCTGTAGGTATAAAAAGCAAAGAAGCGGGCTATGCCCTGATTGTGGAGAAAATCACGCATGATGAGCAAACCGGAAAAGCGGTGATACATGCTTCCTGTGCATTTGAGTTTAAAGAATCGGGACAACGCATAGCCTTTGCGGGGGAAGTCGCATTGGAAGGTCAAAACGGGTTGGGAACGGAAGGTTTTCTGGAACTGGTTGCCCCGGTACGGCGCAATATGGGAAAGGCAGTGGCGATTGTTATTCGTGAAGGCACAAAAGTGAAGTTCGGCTGTAACGGCATAGAATCATTTGACGCCAAACTGGCCTGCAGTATCACGTCGGAAACGATTGTAGCGGTTAGGAGTAATGGCGCCCCTACCAATAAGCCGTTAGAATTTTCCTTTGACGCCACGTTTCAGGACTTCGACAGTTATTTGCTGTCGCTGAACATTGACCAGTCGTTTTCTATCAAAGGGTTGAAAGATGTTATTTTTACATTAAAAGGAGCGACGCTGGATCAAAGCGACGTCGAAACCTCGTCCATGACTAAATTCCCGGAGAACTATTTTGCATCGGGCAGCGCGGATGAAATCAAACTGTGGAAAGGACTGTCGGTTTCAGAAGCGTCGGTGAGCCTGCCTGCCTTCTTTAAAAATCCGGACAGTACCGGCAGGGTAACCATTGCGCTTCAGCAAGTGTTGTTAGACGGGCATGGATTTACCGGTAACGTGTCGGCGACGGATATTATTAACAGCGCCACCCTGCCTCCCGACCAGTGGGGTATATCCCTCAACGATTTTTCGCTGGGGATTATGAAAAACAACATCGCTTCCGTCGGTTTTGGCGGCGAGGTGAATATTCCGCCGCTGGGTAAACATTCGCTCCTGCCTTATACGGCCACCTTTAACCCGGCTGTTGAAACCTATGAATTTAAAGTAAATTTTAAGGGAAAATATGATTTTCCCGCATTGAAAAGCGCCATAGAACTCAATGAACTTTCCTCGATAGAGATTCTTATAAAAGAGTCCGATTTTTATCCCAGCCTTCATGCGTCGGGAACATTGACGATCAATGCGCCGATAGGTTCCGATACAAACAAAACTTTTTCGGTGCCGGGTATTTCATTTGAGAATATGGTCATCAGCCGCGAGAGCCCGTATTTTCAGCTTGGAGCAGTAGGTATTACAGGGAAGTTAGCCACTCCTAAAATTGCCGGTTTTGAATTGTCTATCGGCGATATCCACACGGTAGAAAGCGCCAAAGGCACGGGGCTGGCTTTTGAGGCGGGGGTGGCGCTGAATGAAACGTTCAGCGGCGCTGTCGGCTTACAGCTTTATGGCGACACGCAGAAATGGAAATTCAGGGAATTGAATGTAGGTAAAGTACGCGTGAAATATGAATCAGGCGCTTTCAGTTTGGATGGCGGCGTGGAGTTTAAGAACGGCGACGCCCTCTATGGCGACGGGTTCCGGGGCGACGTCAAATTAAAGTTGATAGATAAATTTGAACTGGAAGCCGTGTCGGTATTTGGGAAAAAAGACGACTACCGGTATTTTTTAACCGACGTTTTTCTTGAACTTCTGCCGCAGGCAGGCATTCCCCTGCCGCCCGCCCTGTCTTTTTACGGTTTTGGCGGCGGCTTGTACACCCGCATGCAGCAAGCGTCCAAGTTGCCGCAACCTGTAGCTAACATCGACTCCGAATTTGGCAAAGCATTATCGGGGATAACGTATGTGCCGGACAGGGAAGTCGGGCTGGGCTTTATGGCTACCACAAAATTTGCCTTGCAGGGCTCGCCGAATGCCTTTAACGCCAAGGTAGGATTCGAGATGCAGTTTAACCGGCACGGCGGCTTGAATTTTGTGCAGTTCAGAGGCGACGTCAGCGTCATGGATATTCCGGATAAATGGGGCAAGTTGACGGATAATATTAAAAAGAGTATGGAGAAGCTGGAAAAAAGCGGCATTACCCAGCCGAAAAAAGCGTCCCGCGATGATATCAGCCCGCCACCGGAAAACAAAAGCAGCGGTTTTCTGACCGCCTCCATCAATATAGAATATGACTTAATCCACAGTGTTTTTTCCGCCGATATGAATGCTTACCTGAATGCCGGGGTGATTAAGGGCGCCGGGGAGAATGACCGGCTGGGGTGGTCGGCGGCTTATTTTTCACCGGAAAAATGGTACCTCCGCGTAGGCACGCCGTCCGACAGGGTCGGCGTAGAAGCGCTCGGCATGGCGAAATTAACGAGTTACTTTATGGCGGGGCATGATATTCCCGGACTGCCGCTGCCGCCCGAGAAGGTATTGCGCAACCTGAGCCCCGACAAGCAAAACAAATTACAGCGTACCGGCACGGACAAATTAACTTTTGGAAAAGGCCTTGCTTTCGGTGCGGGTCTGGAAGTGAGTTTCGATGCTACGTTTCCTCCTTTTTATGCCCATCTTGGCGCGGGAATAGGTTCTGAATTTTTATTGGTTGACTTGCGTGGCCGGACGTGTTCCAATTATTCCGGCATACCCGGCATTAACGGTTGGTATGCACAGGTGCAGGCCTGGGCTTATGTGGAGGCGGCCATAGGGATAGGCGTAAAATTGTTCGGGAAACAGAAGAAATTTGACATACTGGATATTTCCGTAGGCGCGCTGTTGCAGGGCGCCGGCCCCAATCCCATGTATTTTGCGGGAGCCGTAGGGGGACGGTTCCGCGTATTAGGCGGCCTGATTTCCGGTAATTGCAGTTTTGATTTTGAAATGGGCGAAAAATGTATTCTTTCCGGCGGTTCACCGTTCGATGAAGAAGTGATTTCCGGATTAACGCCCATCTCCGGCGAAAAGGACGTCAATGTCTTTGCCACGCCGCAAGCCTTGTTTAATATACCGGTAGAGGTGGAAATGACTGTTGAGGAAGAAGACACGAAAGGGACTTACAAAGTAACGCTCGAAGAATTCAGTGTAAAATATACCGGTACGAATGTGGAAGTAACGGGACAAAAAAAGCTGAGCGACGACGGCAAAGTATGCGTAATAGATCCGGAAGACCCGTTTGAAAGCCAAAAAGACATGGAGGTGTATGCAAAAGTAGGTTTCAAGAAGAAAATAAATAATAACTGGGTATATGTAACCGGCAACGACGGGAAACCGGTTTTTGAAGAGCGGAAAGAATCTTTTCATTCCGGCGACCGCCCGAAAGAGATATTACCGGAACATGTAAAATACAGTTATCCGGTGAACCGGCAATATAATTTTTACCCGGATGAATACCGGCAGGGATATATCCGGGTTGCCGAAAACTATGAATACCTGTTTACGACCGAAAAGCCCGAAGGATTTGAACAGGTAATAAGGATAAGCGATGTAACCGGCCGGGCGTATGAAAAACCGTTCACCTTCCATTCCAACAGCGCCGGGAACGACGTCCGTTTTGAAATAGATTTTTCGATGGAACAACTTCCGTTTGCCGGCAACCAAATCTACAAACTGGCTATTGTCAATGTCCCGCAAACCGTGACTACCGATATAACCGGCAATATTTCCACCGTAACCACTGCCGTGGAAGGCGCCGGGGAGGTAGCTGTTACCAAACAGCAGGCCACCGGCGATCTGGTACAGTTGAACGAAAAGGAAATTTATGCGTTAAACTTCCGCAGCAGCAGCTATAAAACATTTGTGGAAAAAATGCAGGCCATTCCGGTGGACAAAGCGGTCGCCTTGCAAGAGTACCCGTATGTGTACCGGCTTATTTCCAATATTTACGATTATGCCTCGCCGGCAGAAGTGTTTGACGCCGCCGAAATAGCCCCGGTAAATCCCGCACAGCGGCTTGTTGCAGTAGAACCGGTCTATGAAAAAACCGCCTGGTACACCGGCGAGGTAGAACCGCTGATATATCATTCCCGTGTGCTGGAAGACGCCGGGCTGACCGGAAAGACCCCGGACAGGGAAAATGCTACTTACTATGCCACCAATACGTCCCCCGGTGAACTGTCCGAAGCGATGATAGAAACCAATACCCGCTACAGTATTTCGCCATGGGGCAG
>JAIROQ010000036.1 GCA_031257455.1 Prevotellaceae bacterium
TCCGGCGAATGGTCATCGAATGTATATACAATAAGCGGTACGCCCACAAGCGCCGGTACATATAATTATACCGTAACGACTACCAACGATAAAGGTTGCGCCAATACCGCCATCGGTAAGATTATCGTAGTTCCCGTGCCGCCTTATTCTATCGGTAATACATGGTCTTGCGACTCACAAATATGGTCGGGAGCTTTGCGAAATCCGGCCAGTTGCCCTCAGCAGTCTTCCTTGTCCGCGGATGAACAACCCCCAGCTCAATATTATGATCGTGGTTCGTCTTATGGATACTACTATAATTGGACATGTGTATACGAAAATGCCACGACCTTATGCCCCTCGCCTTGGCGTGTTCCTACAGACAACGACCTTAGTACACTAGTAAGTTGTGCAGAAAAGAATCATAGTCTTGATGGTAGTCTGTGGCTTGGCGCTTGGGGGCCTACGGGCTACGTCGCAACCAGTGAGTTTGTCGAATCGCCGACCGGCCACGTTTGGTCGCAAACAGCGGAACCACCACCATACGCAGTCTGCCTACTCTACGACACTAACGGAGTAGGCATCGTCGCGGACTACAGGGCGGTCGGGTTTCCGGTGCGGTGCGTCCGGTAGCCCCCGAAACTTCTTAAGTTTTAAATTTTAAATTAATCAAAAAAAGAGCCGTCGGTATGGAAATGTACCGACGGTTTTTTTTAGTGGAGAATGGAGAGTGGAGAGTGGAAAATGGCGGCAAGCGCACTAATTCCTAATTTTTAATTCCTAATTCGTATTGGCGTCAGCCCAATTAGTCACATTAGCACATTTCCAGATTTTTAAATCTTTGAATAAAAGTTTTTGTATATTTGTATTCGTAAATCTATTCATGTTATAATTATGGAAGCAGTAGTAGTTCAGATAAAGAACCATCAGGCTTTGAATTTTTTTAAAAATCTGGAAGATTTGAACGTCATAAAAGTATTACGGCGTGTTCCTTATTCACAGGTCGAAATGTTGATGAACAACGAGCATAATAAGGATAGCATAAAACGTTTGACAGAAATTCAAGCTATCACGAAAAACATTCATGTAGATTTAGCCGGTTTTCATTTTAACCGCAATGAGGCAAATAACTATGGCGGATAAATATGCATTGGATACTAATATCCTAATCTACTTGGAAGGTAATGATTTTGATAAACGTAAAACAGCAGAATTGTTGTTGTCATACGACCCCGTTATTCCAACTCAAGTTGTATCCGAATTTATAAATGTAATATTCTTTATTCCGAAGATATGCAACATAATCTGGTTGTAGAAGAACAAATGAAAATCATTAATCCTTTTATTTGAATTAAAATTATAAATAATTTTAGTCATAAGTCGTAAGTCGCGACAAGCGCAAATTAGTTGAAAGTGGAGAGTTGAAAGTTGAAAATGGCGACAGGCGCAGCGGCGTCAGCCAAAATAGTCAATAGTCAATGATTAAATAGTCAATAGCCAAAACCAAATCAACATTTTTTTGTACCTTTGTTCGTCATTTTTAGAAAAACCATAAACAAAATACTATGCAAACAATTGACACGTACAATTTCAAAGGTAAGCGCGCATTGGTGCGCGTGGACTTCAACGTTCCGCTGAACGAACAATTCGAGATTACAGACGATACCCGCATCCGCGCGGCTATTCCGACACTTAAAAAAGTGCTGGATGGCGGCGGCTCGCTGATTATCATGTCGCACTTGGGACGCCCAAAAGGGGCAAGTGAAAAATATTCATTGAAACATATTTTAGCGAATGTAGAAAAAAAATTAGGCCTGAAAGTGAAATTCGCTCCCGACTGTATGGGCGCGGAAGCGGAAACGCTGTCCAAATCATTACAACCGGGAGAAGTATTGGTGTTGGAAAACCTGCGTTTCTATGAAGAAGAAGAAGGCAAGCCGCGCAATCTCCCTGATGACGCCGGAGAAAAAGAAAAGAAAGCCGCCAAAGCGACAGTAAAGGAAAAACAAAAAGAATTTGTGAAAAAACTTGCATCCTATGGCGACTGCTATATTAATGACGCTTTCGGAACAGCGCACCGTGCGCATGCTTCCACTGCTTTAATTGCCGCCTACTTCCCGGACGATAAATTATTCGGCTACGTAATGGAAGGCGAAATCAAAGCGGTTGATAAAGTGCTGGAGTCGCCGGAACAGCCGTTCACCGCCATTCTCGGGGGGTCGAAAGTATCTTCCAAGATTACCATTATCGAACGGTTGCTAAAACGCGTGAATAATTTAATTATCGGCGGCGGCATGAGTTTTACGTTTATCAAGGCGCAGGGCGGGAAAATCGGCAACTCCATTTGCGAAGACGACCAGCAATCATTGGCGTTGGACATCTTGAAAAAAGCAAAAGAGCTGGGCGTAGCGGTTTATTTACCCCAAAAAGTGTTAATAGCCGATGCTTTCAGCAATGATGCGCATACGCAAATTTGCCACATCGATGAAATTCCCGACAACTGGGAAGGCGTGGACGCCGCAGCGCCGGTGGAAGAATGGGAAGAAGTAATTTTGGCTTCAAAAACCATTTTATGGAACGGGCCTGTGGGCGTATTCGAAATACCCCAATTTGCTAATGGCACTAAAGCGGTGGCGCAAATGGTTGCCAACTCCACAGCGAAAGGCGCTTATTCGTTGGTTGGCGGCGGCGACAGCGTGGCAGCCGTTAATCAAATGGGCTTTGCCGACAAGGTAAGTTATGTTTCCACCGGCGGCGGCGCATTGCTCGAATACATGGAAGGCATCGAATTGCCGGGCATCAGGGCAATTAAGAGTTAAGAACTAAGAGTTGGCTGACGCCACCGTTCAGTCGCAGTAGGCAGTCGCAGTAGGCAGCGCTGACGCTACTAAACAAATAAACAACTCAACAACTCAACGATTCAACAAATAAACAAATAAACAACAAATGAAAAATTTCTTCAAAATGGTTTTAGCCTCGTTTGTCGGGGTATTGATTGCCGGGATTATCGGCACTATTATGTTAATTTCCGTAGTGGGGGCTATAAGCAGTCTCTTTTCCTCCGATACGGAACCGGTAACGGTTAAACCGAATACTATTTTCCGCCTCATGCTCGACCATCCGGTGGCAGAGCGCACGAAGAGCGGACAATTGGAAGTCGGGCTTACCGCTGTTTCCATGACGCATTATATCGGATTGAACGATATTTTGAAAACCATTGACCATGCCGCTATCGACCCCAATATTGAAATGGTGTATTTAGACCTTAGCGAAATGCAAGCGGGCATGGCGCATGTAGAAGAAATCCGGGCGGCGTTGGAGAAATTCAAGGAATCGGGGAAACCGATTATTGCCTATGGCGACAATTATTCGCAATCGGCGTATTATTTGGCGACCGTTGCCGACAGGATTTATCTAAATCCTTTCGGAGACGCGGCTTTGACGGGATTGAGCGCCGAAGTAACATTTTATAAAGGCCTGCTGGAAAAATTGCAAATAGAAGTACAGATTATTCGTCACGGCAAATTCAAAAGCGCGGTAGAGCCGTTCATTACAGATAAAATGAGCAACGAAAACCGCGAGCAATACCTGACTTTCATCAATACTATTTGGGGATACCGGTTGGAAAAAATTTGCTATGCACGGCAAATCGACTACAAGAAGATACATTCGTTAATTGATAACCTCGAATTGCTGACAGCGCAGGATGCTTTAAACAACGGGCTGGTGGACGCTTTATTCTATAAGGATGAATTGTTGGATGAGTTGTGCGAATTATCCGGCGTTACTTCCGAAGAAGAATTGGCAATGGTAGATGTGGAGAATTATGCAAAGGTGGCACGCAAACAAGCTGTCAGCCGCCAACGAATTGCCATAGTATATGCCGATGGCGAAATCAACATGGGCAAGGGCGAAGCGGAAATCACTGCATGGAATTTTGCCAATACCTTGCGCGCTATCCGCAATGACGATGCTATCAAAGCGGTGGTTTTCCGCGTAAATTCGCCGGGCGGCAGCGCACAGGCATCGGAAATAATCGCCCGCGAACTGTCCTTACTGAAAGCGCAAAAACCGGTGGTCGTATCCATGAGCAATTATGCGGCTTCCGGCGGTTACTGGATTTCCGCGCCTGCCGATAAAATCATTGTAAACCCTGCTTCGCTCACCGGTTCTATCGGCGTATTCGGCGTAATTCCTAACATCAGGAAAGGACTGAACAATCATCTGGGCATTACGGTGGACGAGGCAAAGAGTAATACCGCCGCCGATTACCCGAGTATCACGCGGCCGCTGACCACGCGCGAATGGGAAGCAACGCAGGCGACAGTAGAATTTATCTACGCGCAATTTATCGAAAAAGTAGCAAATTCCCGCAATATCCCGGCGGCACAAGTGGACGAAATAGGGCAAGGCAGGATATGGAGCGGCATTGACGCCGTGAAACTCGGCCTGGCCGATGAATTGGGCGGCATCACTGAAGCCATTGCGGAAGCTGCAGCATTAGCCGGTTTGGAAAATTACCGCCTCATTGAATTGCCCACAGAAAAAACGCCGCTTGAACAAATCCTGGAGTCTTTAACGAAGGGGAACATTGCTGTAAAAGCGCAAGCGCCGGAACAGATACAAACGATGGAACGTTTTCTTCAAGAAATAACAGAACCCGGCGTGTATGCCCGTTTACCCTACGATATAACGGTTAATTAAGCCACATGAGAAATAGTATCTTTGAAAAAATTGCGTATGGACTGGCCGCTGCGGTATTTTTACTATTCCTTTGCAGCCGTTGCGCCAACACGCAAGCAGGCCCTTCGGGCGGCCCGAAAGATACTATTCCGCCGGTATTGCTTAAAACAACGCCGGAAACAAGCACTACCGATTTCTCCGGTAAAAAAATCGAGTTGACTTTCAACGAATATATCGCCTTAAAAGATGTATCGAAAAATGTGGTAATCTCCCCGCCATCGTTGCGGAAACCGTTGGTGCAAAGGCGGGGGAAAAACATACAAGTCATTTTTCAGGATACCCTGTGGCAAAATAAAACCTATACGGTAGATTTTGGAAATGCGTTAGCGGATAATAACGAAGGCAATTTATACCCGCCTTATAAATTTGTTTTTTCTACCGGCAGCATCATCGACAGCATGGCGTTTACCGGAGTCGTGCGAGACGCTTATACGCTGGAACCGGTAGAGAATACGGCGGTGATGCTTTACGACAACCTGTCCGATTCGGCAGTGTACAAAGAATTGCCGATAGCTATTGCCCGCACGGACAGTTGGGGGTATTTCAGTTTGCAGAACATTGCGCCGAAAGCATACCACATGTATGCGCTGGAAGATAAAAATTCCAATTACCGCTATGACGCGGGAAACGAAAAAATAGCTTTTTTAGATACGCTGGTAATCCCCGAACATACCGTTTCCATGTTGCCGGTGATAACGGACAGCAAAGACACGGCGGCATTGGAAGCGCGACCGGTGGAACGGCTATTGTTGATTTCTGCCGAAAATGTCCGCAAACAATTTTTAGTGGAATATCCGCAATTAGAAAAACGGAAATTCCAGTTGGTATTCAATCAGCGCTACCCGGTAATTACGTGCTTTCAAATAGAGGGCGTCAACGAGACGGACTATATAATAGAATCCAGCCGCTTTCGCGATACGCTCACCTATTGGCTCACCGGCGCAACTGTTCCCGATACTTTACGTGCAACAATAGAATATCTCAAAACCGATTCGTTAAATAATTTATCGCCTGTCGATGCCAACTTGCGGTTTTCCCTGAAAAAAGAGGACAGGGCGTCACAGGAAAAAGACAGTAAAAATAAAAAAGACACGGTAACGGAAATTCCGAAATTACAACCGAAAATCAATTTTTCCGAACAGCTGGGAATAAGGCGGGGCGTTGGTATTACGTTCGGCGCATTGCCTGCAAAAATAGATACGGCGAAAATATCCCTGTTTAAAATAGACGAGAAAAAGAACCGCACCAAAGAGCCTTTCCGGTGGCTGTCCGATACGGCGTCCCGGTTGCGTTTCTATGTGCAGGCGAAATGGGTTACCGTAACCGAATATGAGCTGGAAGTGTTGCCGGACGCCTTTTCCGACATTTACGGCCTGGTGAACGACACTATCATCAATAAATTTACCACGCCCAATCCCGACAAATTTTGCCATATTACATTTGACCTGTCCAATGTATCGTCTCACTATATTTTGCAGTTACTAAACGAGAAAAAAGACCGCGTACTGCGGGAAACGCCCGTTGATAAAGCCGGAAAAGTATTGTTTGATTATTTGCCGGCGGGAGATTATGTAGTGCGGTTTATTGAAGACGCCAACCGGAACGGCGTGTGGGACGCGTGCAAAATGGAAACGAAAACGCAACCCGAAAAGGTAACGCTCATGCGGTTTTCGGATGCATCGGAAATACTTCATTTGCGCGAAAATTCAGAAGTGGAACAAAGCGTGGATATGGAAAAACTGTTTGCCCCCTTGCCGGTAACACCGGACGAAACGATTGCCCACGAACACGAGCATAACGCAGCGGATGAAAAGTAGAAAAATAAAAATCATTACCATTATTTGCTGTTGTCTGGCAGGGAGCGAAGCGGCGGCGCAGCATTTTCTCGGCGCTACCGCCGGATACGGCCTCAATACAATGTCTTCGACAAGGAATGAAGATTTGGGCAATGTCAATAGTTTCAAAAATTACGGATGGACCTATAAATATTACAGCGGTAAATGGGTGGGCATTCAACTCGGCATAAATTATGCCGAAAAGGGTTACCTGCGTTACGCAAGAGCATACTACGACCAGCAAGACCTCGAACAGGGCTATGACCTTGTAGATATATCCTCGAGACGTTTTCAATTAGTGGAAGTGCCGTTCGTCACGCAGTTTCATTATGAACTGTGGCGAATTCGCGCGATGGCTAATGCCGGCGTGTATGGCTCTTATATCCTGCGTTCGCAAAGCGTCTCGCTGCACCCGGAGTTTCAGCCGGACAATTTCGCGTTTAATAAATTCGACTATGGATTACGCTTTGGCGGCGGCCTCGCATTCATGCTGCATCCGTTGGAAATACAATTGGATTTTGCCTATTCCATCGGGCTGGGATATATCTACGATTCCAATATTCAAGGCTACACCATTTATAATCGCCTTTCCCAAATGCTGCTCTCGGCAACGGTATTTTTTGTTTTGTAATGAACCCTGTTTTTCCTATTTACCAACGGCGAAAAACCAATGAGGTACTTGTTGGATGCGTTGCTATGGGCGGTAACCAACCGGTTCGCGTGCAAACCATGTGCAATACCCCTACGCATGATATAGACGCTTCGGTGCGGCAATGCAAGCAGGTAGCGCAGGCCGGCGCCGATTATGTACGCCTTACCACACAAGGATTACGGGAAGTAGAAGCATTAGCCGGTATTAAACGGCAACTGCGCCGGGACGGTTTTTCCATTCCGCTGATTGCCGATGTACACTTCAATGCCAACATCGCACTGGCGGCGGCTACTGTGGCCGACAAGGTGCGTATCAATCCCGGAAATTTTGCGCAAACAGACGCCGGGATTACGCAAAAATTTGTGGAATTACTGCACTGCTGCCGGCAACACCAAACGGCATTGCGCATCGGCGTAAATCATGGCTCGCTTGCCCGGCGGGTGGTAGAACGCTACGGCGACACGCCGGAAGGCATGGTAGCTTCGGCGATGGAACTGTTGCGTATTTGCCGGCGCGAAAACTTTTCACAGACGGTTGTTTCCATGAAATCGAGCAATACGCGCGTGATGGTGGCGGCCTGCCGTTTGTTGGCGGCGCAAATGGAACAGGAAGCAATGACCTGTCCGCTGCATCTGGGCGTTACCGAAGCCGGCGATGGCATGGACGGACGGATAAAATCGGCGGCGGGTATCGGCGTATTGCTTTCCGAAGGCTATGGCGACACCATTCGCGTGTCGCTCACAGAACCGCCGGAGAATGAAATTCCCGTAGCGAAAGCATTGGTGCATTTGGCCGCACAATACCCCTACTCTTCAAAAATACCGCACGAAAAACAGGCCACAATAACCTGCCGCTGTGCCGCCGCAACAACCGAAGAACTGTGGCTGCAAGCCACCTGCAAGGCAGCCCCGCTATTGCTGGACGGTTATGCCGGCGACCTGCAACTGGCCGCTACGGTAGCCGACAAGGAACTGCCGGATGCGCAGGCGGAAGAAATCGCCTTAGCCATTTTGCAGGCCACGCGCGTACGCTTCACCAAGCCCGAATATATTGCCTGTCCGGGCTGCGGGCGTACCCTGTTTGATTTGCAGAAGACACTGGCGGAAGTGCGCGCCGCCACATCGCACCTGGCCGGAATAAAAATTGCCGTCATGGGTTGCATTGTGAACGGCCCCGGCGAAATGGCCGATGCCGATTTCGGCTACGTAGGCGCCGGACCCGGGAAAATCACCCTCTACAAGGGCAAAGAAATAGTCAAAAAAAACATTCCTGAAAAAGAAGCCGTAAAAGAACTGCTGCAGATGATGCGT
>JAIROQ010000170.1 GCA_031257455.1 Prevotellaceae bacterium
ATAGCAGCTTTGCCGCTGCCTGCCATTACCCTTGCTTCCGGCAGTACTGCCCAGACGGTAACCGCCGGCGATGCCATTACAGAGATACAATACACCACCTCTAATGCTTCCGGCGCTACGGCTACCGGCTTGCCGGACGGCGTATCCGGGTCATGGTCATCTGATGTATATACGATAAGTGGTACACCCACGAGCAGCGGTACGTTTAATTATACCGTTACGACTACCAACGATAAAGGTTGCAACAATGCTACGGCAAACGGTACGATTACCGTAACCCTGCCGCCGCCGATTACCTATACCGGTTGTACCACCCCCACGATTGTATTAGGTAAGGTTGGTTTCATCAGCAGTGATACCTACAGCCGCTACGGGCTAACCATTTCCGCTCCGGTTACGGCAACATATTGTAATGGTCGTACGTATGAGACTTTTGACGGTGGAAGTTCCGGCGCCTTTATGGCTGATTGTGCCACCAATTATTATGGCGCTGAGCTAGGAAACTGGTTTACTTGGTGCATGGTGAAGCAGTATGCAGAGCAATTGTGTCCCAACCAGTGGCGTGTACCCACCTTAGAAGACCATTGTCTGATAGCCAATGGCAGCACAACAAACTGTAATCAGTTAAGTAGTAATCTTAATGGGGTTGATGGTTATACCTATACGGGCCACGCGCGCACCGGCTCGTACCACCGTGGGGGCTTGAGCGGCTACTATTGGTCTTCTACGGAGACCAATAGCGACTTCGGGTATGACTTGGGCTTCAGTAGCAACGGTACCTTCCCGCAGGACAGCTACGGCAAAGAACGCGGGTTCGCATTGCGGTGCGTTCAGGATGCGCCGTAAATTCTTAAATTTTAAATTATAATATATATGAAAGAAAATATAAAAATAATGCAGGAAACACAAGGTGTCCATGCAACCTGTAGGGTTTCATTGCGCAACCATTGAAGTTTCAGGTTTGAGGTTTAAAGTTGGCGCACTAAAAAAATCGCCGGTGCAGAAATGTACCGGCGGCTTTTTTTTAGTTGAAAATTGAGAGTTGAAAGTTGAAAATGGCGACAGGCGCACTGTTCACTGTTCATTATTCACTGTTCACTTCTTTTGCGGTGTATCCGAGTTTTTCAAAGGCTTTCACGAGTTTTTCCTTGTCGGTTTTGGCGGTATTGAATTTAATCCATACCTCTTTCGTGTCAAGGGTTACCTTCATATCGACCACGCCTTTCTCGTGCGGAATGGCATTTTCGATTTTCTTCCGGCAATTGTGGCAATTCATGTTTACGATGAACGTTACTTCCGCTTCGTTCTTTTTCAGTTTTGACGGCGCTTGTCCGTAACCTGCCGCAGCAAATAAAAACAAGCTGCAAAAAATAAGGGTAATTGTTTTCATGATAATGGTAGTTAATGTAGTTTTGTAGTTAATGTAGTTAATGTAGTTAATGTAGTTTTATAATATTCTCGCCGTCTCCTCCTTCTTTCGGAGGGGGTTGGGGGGAGACAGGGGTTATTTATATAGCGTATATCTCAGTCCGGCATAAATGCGCCGTCCCATCAGCGGCCCCCAGACGATGGTCGAATTAAACAGCGGACTGTAAGGGTCGCCGGCATGGAGTATCGGGTCGTCCTGCATATAATTCAGGATATTTTCGCAGCCCAGATATATATCGATACCTTTGAACTTGCGCGTTACCTGCGCAAAAAACATCGGGTACACCGGCGAATAACGGTTGCCGGAATGTGTGCGTTCCACGTCCGGCAGGCGGGTAGCGCCGTTCAATTGCGCGGTGATGTCGAATGTCCAAATGTTCATGCGCGTGGCATATTGCAGGTTGAGCAATGCCTTGAAACGGTCGTTCAACGGGCGTTCGCGGAGGCGGTCATAAGCGTAGGCCGTCTTCGCATCGGTATAGCGGAATGCCGCCAGAAGCGTAAAACGCTCCACCGGCTGCATGTTGAAATCCACCTGAAAAGTATTCGCGTATGATTTCCCGCGAAGGTTATAAACCCAATAAACGGAATAGTCCTGCGGCGGTTCGTACAAATAGCGTTCCGCATCCACCAGTACCTGACGGGTAAAATCGGTGCGGAAAAAATCCACACTTATCGAGGCATTGTCGTCATATCCCCATGGGAAATACCACGACAAACTGCCGCCGAACGTCCATGCTTCCTCGCGTTGCAAATCGTCAGCTATTTGGATTTTGCGGCCGGTGGCCAGCATCCCGATATTGTCGGCAATGACATTGGCGGTGCGGAAACCGCGCCCCGCAGATGTCCGCAGGATAAGCCGGTCGGAGAAATGGTATTTCAAGGTAACGCGCGGCGTAAGCAACCACCGGTACAGCGAATGATAATCGGCACGCAGGCCGGCCACCAGCGTCAGTTTTTCCTTGTAGGCAAAAGTATATTCGCCGAACAGTCCGCCGGTGATTTCCCGCCGGTCCAGGTGGAGCGTATTATCATAGCGTTGCCGGCTGCCGGTCAGCCAAACGTCTTCCAGCAGTTCCCGGTAATCGTCCCAGCGGAAGGCAAGGCCGGCGGTATAGGAATGGTACTTGCCGAAACCCGATTGGAACAGGACATTGAAAGTAGCGGTATTTTCGCGCCCGCCGTAATTCTTCAACCCGAAGAAAGCATTTAATTCATGGAACGTATAATCGCCGATAAAAGCAATGTTCGAGGCAGCCGGAGCGGCAGCCAAATCCTCGCGTGAACGCTGCGAAACGCCTAACGGGATACCCAGTTTTATGTAAGCATTGAAATGCTTGTTGTCAATATTGCTGCCGTAGGCGGACGTATCGCGCGGACGGCTGCTGTCGAAATCCATCTGCCCGCTTTCGCGTTTTTCATACAGGCCTTTCACGCCGAAGCGCAGCTGCGTGCCGTTATCTGCGATATACGTCCAGCGGTTTGCCAGGTTCACCTGCCGCTTGACGGGTTCGTCAATAAAGCCGTCATGATTGTCGTCATACTTTTTCGGGTCAATGGAAGCGTGCGCCAGCAGGATGGTTGACCATTTTTCCGACAGTTGCAGCGATGACGCCACATTCGCTTCCGTACGCAGAAACCGGTCGAGGTACAGGTTCAGGAACAGCGGCTGCGGGGTTACCGGCTTGCGGTATTCGAGGTTGATTTGTCCCGTGATATTTTCGTAGCCTTGCAGGATAGAGCCCGCGCCTTTGGCAATTTGAATGCTTTCCAGCCACTGGCCGGGCGTATAGCTCAAGCCGAAGGGCTGGGCAAGGCCGCGCATGTCGGGGCGGCTTTCGTCCAGCATCTGCACATAGTTGCCGGATAACCCGAGCAGGCGTATTTGCCGTGCGCCGCTCACCGCATCGCTGTAACCTACCGTGATGCCGGCAGAATTTTCAAAACTCTCGGCGAGGTTACAACACGCCATCTTGGTCAGGCCGGCAGCGCTAATCACTTCCGTTTTGATAGTCGAAAGTCTGGAAATATAGTTACCGGCCTGCCGTCCGGTGACCACCACTTCATCAAGCGCCGCTCCTTCGTACAATGTGATGTCCAATGCGTCTTCCGCAGCGGTTACCACGAGCGTATCACTTTCGTAGCCCACGAAGGAAACGATGAGGTGCGCCGGAAATACCGGCGGGGCGGCAATGGAAAAGCGTCCGTTTTCATCGGTCGTTACGGCCATTGTCGAGTGATGCCAATAAACGGACGCATAAGCCAGCGGCGCCTTTCCGCCCGAAGGCGAAAGCCCGGAAACCGTCCCCCAGACGTTCTGGGCAGCTATCGCATGATTGATGGTGACAGCTGCGAGTAATAATAAAATTTTATTCATAAATAATAACGTTTGAATGATACAATAAGTTTATAAGGACAAACAGAAATTTGTCCGGTAACGGAAAACTTATTGTTGCATCATAAACGCCATTGCTGCACCCGCGAGAAGAGCGAATGCCCGGCATAAAGGAGCGGCGGCGGATTGGTACGGACGATAGCCGCCATTACCGGCGCATGGTTCGCAAAAAGCGCGGCCGCCGGAAAGTATAATAATAAGGAATAAAAGCCGGGAACGACTTTTGATACGCCCGGCAAGTTCTGGTCGATTTGCAGCAGTTCGACCTGTACCGTGCAACAGGCAGCGCCGGAAATACCTTCCATTCCTGAAGCACCGGCGCAAGGAACAGTAGCGGTTTCCTGCACGGCATGGCAACAATGCGCCGTTTCTTCTTCGTGTCGGGGAGGGTCATGCCTGCAAGCATGATATTCAACCGCCGGCAATACTACCTGCGCCGCATTCCCGCACCGGCAATAATGTTTCCCCACCCCGATGACGCCCATCCCATAAGCGAACACCAGCGCGCCGGCAAACAAATATTTGAAAAAATGTTTCATCATTGCAAATACAAAGCTACTAAAAAATCATAAATACACAAAAAATTGTATATTTGTATGCACATTTTTACAACAATAATTTAAAAAATACACATCAAATGAAAAAAACCAGTGTACTTTTTTTTGCAGCCGTCTTCGCTATCATGCCGGCGACAGCACAACAAACGCCAGAGATTTTCCAATACCGCTCTACGCCGGTAGGTGTAAGCGTACTTCCCGAACTGCAACAAAACGGGCACGTCCATACCCTGATTGGCGCAACGCCCGGAATACTCAAAAAATATGCGCCGGACGGGATAATACCGAGTGCGGTAAATGCTTTCTTAATTTACAGGTATGGGCAACTAACGTTGATTGACGCCGGGTTTGGGAGAAAACTCTTTGAACGCCTGCAATCGCTCGGGTTCACAGCGGATGACGTCAGCGTAGTGCTGCTTACGCACCTGCACGGCGACCACATCGGCGGGCTCTTGCGGGACGGGAAAGCAGCCTTCCCGAATGCAACCGTTTATTTGTCGAAACAGGAATACGATTACTGGACTAACGATGAAGCGATGAATAAACTGCCGGAAGACCGCCGCGGCAACTTTGAGAATGCACGGAAAACGCTTGCTGCGTACGAAGAAAAGGTATTTACTTTTGAACCGGCGGAAATAAACGCCGAAGCGCAGCGCGAGGTTATTCCCGGCATCTATGGTATCGCCGCTTTCGGGCATACGCCGGGACATACGATGTATAAAATAGCGCTCGGCACGGAAGAATTCCTCGTATGGGCTGATTTGACGCACGCCACCGCCATACAACTGCCCCACCCCGAAGTGGCCGTAACTTACGACTTGCATCCCGAACAGGCAGTGGCCACGCGCAAGGAAGTACTGGCTTATGCGGCGAAAAATGCGTTGCCGGTAGCCGGCTCGCACATTGCTTTCCCAAGCGCCGGATGGGTATTTGAAAATAAACAGGGCGGATATGTATTCCAGCCCGCCCTGACGCCCGAAGCCGTGAAAAAAACGGTGAACGAACAATTGCAAAAATATGCCGGAACGCGGTTGCAGGATATTTATAAAAACTTCTTCCAGGATTATTTCGGACCCGGACACATTATTCCCGATGCCGCCGCTGCAAAAAAATATTTGCAGGAGGAATTGGACGCCTGCACGGAAACTGCCGGCGTGGCGGTAGAACCTGCCGGAAGCGAAGGCAATTTCTACCGCGTAAACCTTTCCGTAGTGAAAGAAAAGAAAATTCCTTTCAACCTTTTTCTGGACGCCTTTATTGAAAGCGCCAATGACGTGATAGCCCCGCCGCCGGCCGTATGGACAGCGCAATGGAATCACATCATACGCATCATCGACAACCTGCAACTCGACATTCCCGACTACGAAGCCGACAAAGAACGCCTGAACAACCTGCTGGCAGAGGGAAAATATGTCGTACACCATAGCGACACTTATGAAGAACAGCACAAGCCGCATTACCGCATCATCAGCAAATCCGTCTTCGAGAAAAAATTAAGAAAAAGGCTGTAACAGGGATTTATGATTGAATTATCCAATTCAATATTTTTTATTATCTTTGCAGCCCCAAACGCGCTATTGACGTACTGCCCGGATGGCGGAATTGGTAGACGCACTAGTTTCAGGGACTAGCGGTCGCAAGGCTGTGCAGGTTCGAGTCCTGTTCCGGGCACGATGGTGATGAGAAAGCATCTGAAAAGCAGATGCTTTTTTATTTGGTGGGAATAGATTTGGGAATGATTTATGTTATTAACGCAAAATCTACCCATCTCAGAAAATAAAAACGCCCCCTACCGGAGGCGAATACAATCAAATCTCAATTTCATCTGCCGTTTCTCTGAGGAATTCCTGTTCAAAGCTACCACAAAATTTCAAAGAATGCAATCAAGTCACAACGTCAAATGATTGATACTCGAACAAAGTCACAACAGTTTTTCTATTTTTTCTTGCACGGCGGTGTTTACAAATTGACTTCGCTTTCCCCGTGGGATAAGTTTTTTTAATTTTATAATAATTTCTTTGTTGAAATTTACGGAAACCTTGATTGTAGGCGGCCCGCCCAACCATTTCCTCCCTGCTCCCGGACGTTTTCCGCCCCTACCTTTTTTCCGCTGCTGTACTGTCATGCGTGCAAAGGTAGTGAATTTATTTGAAAAAAATATGTTCCGATAAAATTTTTGCATTTTCTTCCTTGTCAATCCTTATGTATTTGAAAAAGGATTGTTCTGTGTTGTGTCCTGTGAGTAGCATGATGCGGAATGTCGGGATTTTGGCTAAATACATGTTGGTTGCACCGGTACGGCGTGCGGTGTGGGAACTTACCAGTGTGTACTTTTTTACCCGTTTTCTGACTGTTTTTAGCCCGATTGTGCGTTCTTGCAAAATCTCGCTGTTTATGGCGGCCTTTTTACATATTCGCTTTATTGTTTTTCCAAAAGATTGTTGCGATGGCAACGGGGGAAATTCGCCTTTGTTTCGCGATAAGATTTGCCGGACTATTTTGTGCATGGGAATGACTACCCTAATTCCCGTTTTTTGCGTTTTTATTTCGATATTTCCGCCAATGATGTTTTTACTTGTTATTCTTGCATAATCCGAATAACGCAAGGCAGTGAAACAGCCAAGTAAAAATCTATCCCGTACGGCACGGGCTTCTTTTGATAAATTTTTTAATTCATTTATCCGGTCAAGTTCCTTTAATGTGAGATATACGGCATTTGTTTCTTCCTTTTCTATTTGGAAATTAAAATCAATGTTTGCAAAATTATACTTCTGTTCCGCTTTTTTTAATATGAATTTCAGTTTCCATACCAATGTTCTTATCGTGTTTGTCATCAGTCCACTGTTATTTTTGTTTCCTTTTATCCGGCCATTGGATTTGAGGTAATATATGAACTCCTCAAGAATTTGTTCCGTGATGTTGTCCAAGTACAGCACAAGGCCTGTTTCCGTTTGAAAATTTTTGATGTGGTTCGCGAGGTTACGATAGCCTCTTTTATAATCGTTTCCCCGCTTCGATTTTGTTATGAACGAGTATATAAATTCAGTCAGTAATACGCGTTCTTTTTTTCTTTTTGAAAAAAGATGTAACTTTGTCATTGCTTTTAACTTTTTTAGTTGATATTTAAAGGCGCCCCCTCATTATGCTTCCTACAGCGAGGGGGTTTTTTATTGTTTGGGTGCAAAGATACAGCTTATTTTTTGATTAAAAGGTATCTTTAATCAAAATATTTTATAAATGACTGATATTTAATGATAAAATTTTAATAAAAAAAGCAGTCGTAAAAGCGGCTTTTTGTAATTAACAAAAAAACAAAAGTTAATAGTTTATGCCTAATTCTTTGAAGACGGGCTCTACGGCTTTCACGGTTTCCTTAGATATGCGTTCCACTTGCCTGCGGATTTCGTCCTTGTCTTTGCTGCCTGTTATGTCGGCGGGAGAGAGGTTTTGCATCTTTTTCTCCTGTGCGTCCCAGATTTGGTATATTTTGTGCAGGGCTTTCTCTCGGGCATTGTCTATGTATGTCTGGCCGGTTTTGATGTCTGGCCGGAGA
>JAIROQ010000092.1 GCA_031257455.1 Prevotellaceae bacterium
TACTACCCGAACACAAATACTGCAATTGAGAGACGCAAGCTCATGGCACGGAGATGCTAACGGCTCCGCGGCGCCCGGTACCGATGATTATGGTTTTACACTGCTTGCAACAGGCTTTCATGCGCATGATGCCCCAGGATGCTATACGGGTGAGTCGTATTGTAGTTATATACTCTACCGTAGTGCTGCAGGTGGCTATACAGGTTGTGGGCGGTGGGCATCGGGGACGCTTGGCTACGAATGCTACGCTAATCAAGATAACGGCGTGGCTAAGTACGGTTGGGGCGATAACGACTGGGGTTATATCCGCTGCTTTCGTAACTTGTAATATTGGCGAAATAAATATAATAAGATAGAAGTAAAAAATCCTGCTTCCTAAAATCGTTGCACCTTGTTCTACTTAAGGTTTTCCCGCACAACTATGAAAAACTAAAATGTTCTTTACATGCTAACACAGGGGTGAAATAAATATAGCCCCTGTTTTCCTCCGTTCAATAATATCACTTCAACGCATATTGAACGGTTAAGGTGCCGTAGCACACACGAAAAAGAAGAGCTATAATTTCTTTTGGTGCAAAGGCACCTTTTATATTAAAGCGGTTGCAAAAATACTAAAAATAACATATATGAAGAAATTAAAAATAATCCGGCTGAAAATACAACTGTTTTTGCTGCACATGACAACACATCCAGACATCGCACAGTGGGTACAGTTATTGTGGGCGGCGATAGAGAAGTTAATAGTTGAAAAATGAAAATTGGCTTATGCCGATGCATTTGTCGCCGTTTTCAACTTTCTTATTAGTTGCATTTACTACTTAAATCTACCGTTGAAATCGGGATATAATAACTTTTGCCTTCCATTCGTACTACTTTTTTTGCCATTTTAAAATCGTTAGTTGATTTATGAACAATAAACTAATGGTGTTAACAAACTACTTTTTTATTGCAAATAAAAAATCCTATTCTTTTCCTGTTTAACTTTGCCTTCACGAAAAAAAAATATTTATTTAATAAAAAATCATGTGTGCAAATTTTAACTTTCCCGATTAAAATAAATGAACACATGAAAAATGACATCACATGATGCAATTCACAATATTAATTAACTTTATAACCACAACTTTATGAGAAAAAAATGTTTTTATCGAGGATTTTTTATCCTCTCATTTATTCTTTTCTCGCAGATAGCATTTGGGCAATCGTCCCAAATAACCGGAACGGTTTCCGATGCATCTACGGGAGAAGCGCTTATTGGCGTAACGGTGTCAGAAAAAGGCGCCACCAATGCAACTATCACCGACATTGACGGCCGGTATATTATTAGTGTTCGTTCCGGCGCAACGCTGGTATTTTCGTACATAGGTTATGAAACGCAAGAATTACTTGCTACAGGCGCCACGCTGGATGTAGTAATGCGACCCGGCTTGACCGCTTTGGACGAAGTAGTAGTAGTCGGATACGGCACGGTGCGCAAGGGCGATTTGACGACAGCGATATCGACCGTATCGAATAAAGAGATTGACCAGCGGCCGATTGTTTCAGCCGCACAGGCTATTCAGGGCAAAGCCGCCGGGGTGCTGGTGATGCAACCCAACGGTACGCCGGGCGCGGGCTTGACCATTCGCGTACGCGGCACGACCTCTTTCAACGGTAGCAACGACCCGCTGTATGTGGTAGATGGCGTGCCGGTGGACAACTTGAATTTCCTCGCGCCTACCGACATTGAGAACATGCAGATTTTAAAGGACGCTTCTTCGGCGGCTATCTACGGGTCGCGCTCGGCCAACGGCGTAGTGATTGTTACCACCAAAGCCGGCAAAACGGGCGATGCTAAAATTACCTTTAATGCGCAGCTAAGCCTCAACAAGGTGGCTAAGCAGATAAAATCGCTGAATGCCGCGCAGTATAAAGAATTGATGGACGAAATTCGCCCGGGCGCTATACCGGCCGGTATTACGGATGTTACCGACTGGTGGAATGAAGTATATAGTACCGGCATTACGCAGAATTACCAGTTCTCCGTATCCAAAGGCAACGATAAGTTTAACTACTATCTTTCGGCCGGCTATCTGGATGAAAAGGGCGTCCTGAATGCCGCCTTTTTCCGGCGCTATTCCGTGCGCGCCAATGTGAGCGACCAAATACGTAAATGGTTAAAAGTAGGCGCTAACATTAGCTATTCCGACAATGCAAGCAACGGAATCACCACCGGACAGGGCGCTAATCGCGGCGGCGTGGTACTGTCGGTGGTCAACCTGCCTACCAGTATCAGCGTCAAAGACCCGGTAACAGGGTTGTACAACCGCTCGTTTTATGGAGCCAATATTGTCAATCCGGTAGAAGCGCTGGAAAACGGACAGGATGACAGCAGCCGCGAAAACCGTTTGATTGCTTCGGGCGATGTGCTCCTTACGTTCATTCCCGAATTGACTTTCAAGTCGTCCTTTACCCTCGACCGGCGCAATGGGCTTACCACCGGCTTTACGCCGCCCGTTCACGCCGCCGACCGCGACGACTGGGGCAGCGGGTGGGACAGCCGCAACATGAATACCGTGCTGGTGTTCGACAATGTCCTGTCGTTTAAAAAATCGTTTTCCAAACATACGCTCGAAGCCATGCTCGGCAGTTCGTGGACGGATTCCGATTATACCAACAGCTGGATAAACGGGTCGCACTATAAAGACGACCAGATTAAGACGCTCAATGTCGCCAATAAAATTGCATGGGACAATACCGGCGCCGGCGGCGCGCAATGGGGTATCCTGTCGTACTTCGGGCGCGTGGCCTATAACTTTGACAGCAAATATTTGTTCACCGCTAATGTACGCGCTGACGGTTCATCGAAACTGCATCCCGATCACCGGTGGGGCGTCTTCCCTTCGTTCTCTGCCGCCTGGCGGTTGTCCGCAGAAGAATTTATGAGCGGGTTGGAATGGCTGGATGACCTGAAAATACGCGGCGGCTGGGGGCAAACAGGCAACCAGTCGGGCGTAGGCGATTATGCCTATTTACAACGCTACAATATTACCCGTGTACAATGGTGGATTGACGGGCAAAGCGATGCCTTGCCTACCATCAGTCAAGCCAATCTGCGCACTGCCGACTTGCGGTGGGAAACGACCGCGCAGACCGGTGTCGGCGTAGATTTGGCATTGTTTAACCGCCTAAACGTAACGATGGATTACTACCACAAACGCACGACCGATATGTTGATGAACGTGTCGCTGCCTGCGGGCGCTGCCGCGGCCAGCAGTATTGTGCGTAATGAAGGTGTAATGACCAACCAGGGCTTTGAGTTTTCCGTCAATTCGCGCAACCTGCAAGGCGAATTTAGCTGGAACACCGATTTCAACATTTCATTTAATAAAAATAAATTAGAATCGCTCGAACTGCAAAAAATCTACTACACCGCCACCACTACCGATGCGCTGCACGAAACGCCTGTGGTACGTAACGAGCCGGGGCGGGCTATGGGCGGCTTTTGGGGGTATATCAGCGATGGGGTCGATCCGGAGACCGGCGAACTGATGTACCGCGACCTCAATAATGACGGACGGGTAAGCTCTACCGACAAGACCTACATCGGCGACCCCAACCCGGATTTTACCTTCGGACTGACCAATACCTTTTCGTGGAAAAACTTTACGTTGAATATATTTCTGCAAGGCTCCTACGGCAACGATATTTTCAATGCCTCGAAGTACGAAATGGAAGGCATGTTCGACCTGAAAAACCAATCAATTCGCGTACTCGACCGCTGGCGCACGCCCGGACAAATTACGGACGTACCCAAAGCCGGCTTTTATATTGAGCCTTCATCGCATGTTATCGAAGACGGCAGTTACCTGCGGGTGAAAGATATTACGCTTTCGTATAATTTCACCGGCCGTTTTCTCCAAAAATTAGGCGTCAGCCGCCTGCAGCCCTATTTCACGGCGCAGAACCTGCTCACGTGGACGGCCTATTCGGGCATGGACCCCGAAGTCAACCAGTGGGGCAACAGCGGCGCCGTACAGGGCATTGATTGGGGAACCTACCCGCATAGCCGGATGTATGTATTTGGACTGAATATTGAATTTTAAAATAGGAAAAATATGAAACACAAAAATCTACTTATATTATGCGGTCTGGCGTGCTTTGCCGCATCCTGCTCGCTGGACTATGACCCGCTGGATACCTATTCGGACGTAACCGAAGGAGTCGCTACCGACACGGTACGGATTGTTTATAAGGATAAGGCGGCCGTGCTGAGTGCCCGCCTAAGCATCCATGACCTCTATCGAGGCCGTCAGGAGCATTGGTACCTCGATATGCTGCTGCTCAGTGAAAGCCATTCGGACAATGCCTATGCCGGCTCCCCGAACGCTGAAACAACGCCCTTTGAAGTCAATTCCATTGAAGGTTCCAACAGCAACCTGTATCGCGACTGGACAAGGTATATGGAGGATGTCGGGGCTGTCAATGTATTTATCAATAATATTGACGCCACCCCCGATCCGGCGCTCACCGCCGCCGAACGCGCGCAGTACAAAGCCGAAGCGCTTATTTTCCGCTCCATGATTTATTTCGACATGGCGCGTATTTGGGGCAATGTACCGCTGATTACGACCACCGCCGGCGATATTACGTCCGAAAACGTAGCAGAGGTATATGACTCCTATTTCCCGCCGCAAACATCGGAATTAGAGGTTTACCGGCAAATAGAAAAAGATTTGTTGGAGGCGCTGAATAATGCACCCGACAATGACCCGAACGACAAGACGCAATTTTCCAAAACCCTCGCCCGTACCCTGCTGGCAAAAATATATGCCGAAAAGCCGCTGCGCGATTACGACAAGGTCATTCAATACTGCGATGCGGTAGGCGCTGACGGGATTGATCTGGAAGATGATTTCAGTACGTTGTTTGGCGTGGAATTGCAAGACCCTGCCAGTCCGGTCGGGCAGAGTAACCCGGCCATAGCGCCCCGTACGCGCAACAGTAAGGAAGTAATCTACGAAGCGCAGTACGTCACCGGCGCCGCTAACTGGCTGTCATGGATGTTCGGACGGACATTGGAAAACTGGACATTCTATTTTGAATGGGCGAAGTGGATTACGCCTTCGCGCGACCTGCTCAAAGCGTTTCAGAACGAAGGCGACAGCAAACGGTTAAACGAAACAATCGTGTGGTACGACTGCGGATGGTCTATTTACTACCCTGCCAATAACTATCCTTTCATGTACAAATACCGTTCGGGGTACAGCAATATGATTAAATACCGCTATGCCGACCTGCTGCTGCTGAAAGCCGAAGCGTTAATTATGAAAGCCAGTCCCGATTTTGCGGGTGCAGCGGCCATTATCAACCGTATCCGGCAACGTGCGGGATTGAATATCCTGCCATCGTCAGCTACGGCCGGCAAGGAGGCTATCCTCAATGCCTACCTGAAAGAACGCCGGCTGGAACTGGCGCTGGAAGGCGAACGCTGGTTTGATTTGGTACGCCTCGACAAAGTAGAAGAAGTGATGAACGCGGTATATGCCAAAGACGCGGGGCGGCCGGCGCAGCAATATCCGTTTACGCAAAACTCCTACAAGCTGCCGATCCCGCAAACGGTCATCGACCAGAACCCGAACCTTGTGCAAAATCCGGGATACTAATGGCAGTGGCAGTGGGCAGTGGCAGTCGGCAGTGGCAGTCGGCAGTCGGCAGTGGCATCAGCACTGCCTACTGCTACTGCCTACTGCTACTGCTACTGCCTACTGCCCCGACTATCGGGGATGTCCATACCCGATGACCGGGGATGTCCATACCCGATGACCGGGGGTGTCCATACCCGATGACCGGGGATGTCCATACCCGATGACCGGGGGTGTCCATACCCGATGACCGGAACTGACCGTCAGAACCGGTAAAATACATCCCTCCGGGGAATAAAAAATAATGAATAACATATAACTAAATAAATATAATGAATATGAAAAAAACAGCTACTATTTTTTTAACAAGCATGGCCGCGCTGCTGCTGGCGGCGTCCTGCGATGACAACAGGTATGGCGACCCGCCGCAACCATCCGTGCCTGTTATTACATCGGCGGAGATAACGCCGGCTTCCTTTACCTACGGCGATTCCGTAACGATTACGGCTGCCGTATCCGACCCTGAAATAGCGCTCTCCACGCTGGCCGTAAGCCTTGTGGTGGATAATAAAACCGTGCCCGTTACGGTGCTTGACCTGCGCACCGGCGAAACAAGCGCCAATGTGTCGGCCAAAATTTTCATCCCCTTAGTGGATAATATGCCGGACAATGCGCCGATAAATTTTGTGCTCACCCTGACCAATACCAGAACAGGCGTAGCGACCCGCGAACTGACCGGCTTTACAGGGAAACGCCCCTATTTTACTCAATTGTACTTAGCCGTAGATAACGGCGGGGTATATCCCCTGACGCCGCAAGCCGGCAACAGGGATAACTATACCGTAACCGATGTGGTGCTGAGCCGGTCGTTTACCTACCGGATTGCCCAAAAAATCACTGCCGACAGGCAAATCGATTATTCAGGGCTGGTATGGGGCGACCGCAACGGGAAAATAGGACTGGTAGACGCCTCCGGCGGCAGCCTCTTTGCATTTGCAAACAGCGACATCGCCACCTCCTTTACGTTCGACAACTACCGTTTTGAGGCTTCGCAAACCGGCGCGGCGTATGCCACGCCCAATTTTATGCTGGACGATTTTGCGGAAACCACTATAGACGGGGAAGAATTTTATACATTGGACATCGCATTGACCAAAAATCAGGAATACCACGTGTACAACGACCTCGCATCGCAAATCCTTGTGTATAACATGGACTTCTTCGACCGTATCAATCTGAACAAAGTGAAATTTTTGGGCGAAACAGGCAACTATACCTTATATTATAATAAAACCAGTCAATATCTGGCGCTGTTACCGGCTGTGTCTCCGGCCTACCCCGATTATATCCTGATTACCGGCGGCGGCATCGGCTACCCGAGCAAAATAGCGAAAGAACATGCCTGGTGGGGCTTTGGCAATGTGCGGAATTACCTGTTGACGCGCAAGATTTCTACGGACGTCTATCAGGTTACCATGTTTATACTGTCACCCGGCGACCAGTATGGCTGGATCGGTTTTAAACCATACGAAAACACCGGTTGGGGCGGCGAGAAAACGTACGACGCGTTTACATATACCGGTCTGTCCATTCTGGAAGGCACTCCGGGCAGCAATATTTTCCCGAAGGTCGGCATACCGGAAGGCGTCTATCGCCTGACGATTAACTGGAGCGCCAATACCATCCATGTTGCATCGGTTGATTTACCGTAAATAGAATACACGCATGAAAAAGTACCATTATTTAAAAATACTTCCGGTTATTGCCTGTTTTCTTTCGTTCACGGTGTGGGCGTGCAGGGGCGCCTCTCCCGACAATCCCGAGCCGCCCAATCCGCCGGCGGTGCAGGGCGACGTAACCATGTATATTACCTCCGCCAGCCGGACGTACGACTTCCTGAAAACCGCCACCGATTTCAGCAGCAAATCCAACATGTCGCCGACTACTATCCGGCTTCAGCCCGATACGCGCTACCAGACGATGGACGGGTTTGGCGCGGCCATAACCGGCTCGTCATGCTATAATCTGCTGCAAATGCCGCCGGCGCGAAGGACGCAATTCCTCACTGAAACGTTCTCGCCTACTGACGGCATGGGCTACAGCTACGTCCGCATTGCTATCGGCTGCTCTGATTTTTCGCTGAGCGAATATACCTGTTGCGATACCCGAGGCATTGAAAACTTTGCCCTGACTTCGGAAGAAACGCAGTACGTCATTCCCATACTGAAAGAGATTTTAGCTATCAATCCCGCATTGAAAATCATGGGCTCGCCGTGGACATGCCCGCGATGGATGAAAGTAGATAACCTGACGAACAAGCAGCCGTACAATTCGTGGACAAGCGGACAGCTCAACCCCGATTATTATCAGGACTACGGCACGTATTTCGTGAAATGGATACAGGCATTCGCCGATAACGGTATTTCCATCTATTCCGTTACGCCGCAGAACGAGCCGTTAAATCGCGGCAATTCCGCTTCGCTCTATATGGGGTGGGAGGAACAGCGCGATTTTGTGAACACGGCGCTGGTACCGAAATTAAAGGCGGCGGGGCTGCATACGAAAGTGTACCTCTTCGACCACAACTACAATTATGATAATATAGGTACGCAGAATGAATACCCGGCCAAAATTTATGCCGCCGGCGTGGACGACGAATACGTAGTCGGCGCGGCATATCACAATTATGGAGGAAACCGTTCGGAGCTGCTGAACATTCATAACAAATACCCGACGAAAGAACTGGTGTTTACCGAAGCCTCTATCGGCACGTGGAATGACGGCAGAAATCTGTCCGCCCGCTTGCTGAGCGACATGCAGGAACTGGCGTTGGGGACGGTCATCAACTGGTGTAAAGGCGTTATCGTATGGAACCTGATGCTCGACGCCAACCGCGGCCCCAACCGCGCGGGCGGTTGCCAGACCTGCTACGGCGCAGTGGACATTGATCTCAGTAACTATACCATCACCAAAAACTCGCACTACTACATTATCGGGCATCTCGCGTCGGTGGTGAAACCCGGAGCCACCCGTATCGGCACCAGCGGCTACACGGCTACCGGCATTACGTATGCGGCGTTTGAAAATACCGATGCGACTTACGCGCTGGTATTGCTCAATAATACCGCCGAAAACAAAACCATTACCATCGACGACGGGAGCCGCCATTTTAGCTACGCCGTACCGGCGCAGTCGGTGATTTCGTATCAATGGAGCAAAACAACGAATTAAACAACTAAAAAATTTACGAATATGAAAAAGTATATCTACCTTTTAATCGCATTAACGATAGCAGGCGCCTGCTCGCAGGAAGAAGACAATGCGCCCGGCAATCCCGTGATCGAACCGAAAACGGAACTGAACGGCGCCCATTTCGGCGACAGCCTGTCGTTCACTATGGGCGTAAAAGACGACGAAGCGCCGCTCTCGACGCTCAAGGCAAAACTCTATTTCGGCGACGAACTCGTATCGGAAACGACTATCCGCACCAGAACCGGCGGCGAGTACACGGGGAAACTCCACGTTCCCTTCTATGCCAATATTCCCAACGGCACGGCTACGCTGGAATTTGTGCTCACCAACACGCATCTCTCTACCGCCAGGAAGACATACGACCTGCCGGTAACCCGCCCCGACTACCCGTATTTGATATTGGTTACCGACGGCGGCATGTACCCGATGACGCGAACCGGACAATATACCTATGCCGCCACGGAACTGTTTCCCTCCACCGACCTGCCGGCGTATATAAAAACGCCCATCATCAGCGAGTGGGGCAATGAAATCACCTTCGGGTGGGAAGGCAGCAGCATTGCGCAGGGGACGACCGCCGCCATCCCGTTCGTCAGTTCCGTAGCCGGAAAATTTTCCGTTACCTTCAACACCCTGACCTACGAGGCTACGCCATTTTTTGAAATAAAAATAAACGGACAAAAAATGGACATGGTGGACAAACAGAATTTCAAAATCGATTTGAACCTCACTCAGGGCGCGTCCATTACCGTCGACGGGATCGACGACATTGCCGACTGGTGGATCGATGCGGACTACCTGACAGAAACCGCTGCCGGCGAATTTACGTTCGTCCCCATAGCGGGGCGGTACCGCATCATGGCCAACACGACGCACAAGTACTTCCGCGTGGAAGCCCTGTCGGGCGACAACCCTGCTACGTTGCAGGCCGACGGCACAGGCGCGATTTGGGTTATTGGCGACAATGTGGGTAAGCCCTCGCTGGCCAACATTGTCGGATGGACGCCGGCCAACGGCTTGTGCATGGCGCCCATCGGCAATAAAAAATACCAGATCACCCTGAAAGCCGGCGAAACGGTCGACGCCGCCAGCATCAACTTTAAATTCTTCCACCAGAAAGATTGGGGCGGCGAATTTGGCCATACCACGCTCAGCACCGCCAGCGACGTGGTGTTTGTAGGCGACGGCGCCACGCCCGACTATCAGGGAAATAATCGCGACTCCGGCAATTTGGGATTGAAACAACCGCTCGACCCCGGCGCAACCTACGTGTTTGTTATCGACGTATCGGCGGGCAACGACGCCGCCGTGCTGACGGTAACCAAACAGTAACCGGCGCCTTTTTCGCATCAATAAAAAATAGCGATAGTCATGATGAAAAAATTATTTCCCTTTCGGCCGTATCAATTATTTATAATTAATCGCATTATAATATTATTCATCGTTCAATTCAAGCGTTCTCAAGAAATTCTCGTAAATTTGCATTGGAATTAAAAAATAATACGATTATGAATACCGTAACATTACAAATTATCAGTCCGCATATTTTCGGACTTTTAAACGAATTACAAAAAAACAATATGATAAAAATTATTGCGTTTCCCGAACATCCGACAAATACAAATGTAAATGTGCGTTTGTCGGAAAAATACAGGGGCGCTATTGACCGCAAAAAAGGCAGGGAACTTTTAAACCATATAGAAACCATACGCAACGAATGGCACGATACCTTATAGATACCAATGTGGTCGATTATTTTTTAATGAACGACCTCCCGGAACGCGGCACGGAATTACTTATTGAAGTAATTGATAAAATTCCTGTGCTGTCCGTTATTTCCAAAATTAAATTGCCTGACGCCATTATTGCAGCCACTGCATTAGCAAATAATATGGTGCTGTTAACAAACAACGAAAAAGATTTTTCACGGATTCCGGGACTTCAAATAATAAACCCAAAAGCATTATGAAAAACAACTTTCAACTGCCTACTGCCACTGCCTATTGCTTACTGCTACTGCTTACTGCCTGCTGCCTGCTGTTCCCTGCCTGCAATCAGGCGATGCGCACCCCCGCCTACCTCAACCCCGCCGCGCCGCTGGAAGACCGCGTGGAAGACGCTTTGCAGCGCATGACGCGCGAAGAAAAAGTAGCCATGCTGCATGCGCAGTCGAAGTTCAGTTCGCCCGGCGTACCGCGCCTCGGCATCCCCGAAAACTGGATGAGCGATGGCCCGCATGGCATCCGCGCCGAGGTGCTGTGGGACGAGTGGTACGGCGCAAACTGGACGAACGACTCGTGCATCGCCTTTCCCGCACTCACATCACTGGCAGCCTCATGGAATCCGGAGATGGCGGCGCTGTATGGCAAAAGCATCGGCGAAGAAGCACGCTACCGCAACAAAAACGTGCTGTTAGGTCCCGGCGTGAACATCTACCGCACGCCGCTCAACGGGCGCAATTTCGAATACCTGGGCGAAGACCCGTTCCTTGCTTCCGCAATGGTCGTGCCGTATGTGCAGGAAGTGCAGAAAAACGGCGTAGCAGCCTGCGTAAAGCATTTCGCATTGAACAATCAGGAAATCGACCGCGACCACATTAACGTGCAGGTGAGCGACCGCGCACTCTATGAGATTTACCTGCCCGCCTTCAAAGCCGCCGTACAGCAGGGCGGCGCGTGGGCAATCATGGGCGCATATAACCAATACAAAAACCAGCACTGCTGTCATAACCAATACCTGCTTAACGATATTCTGAAACGCGACTGGGGTTTTGACGGCGTGGTAGTGTCCGACTGGGGCGGCGTACACGACACCGGACAGGCCGCTACCAACGGGCTGGACATGGAGTTCGGCACATGGACAAACGGATTGGACTGGGGCAAAAGCGATGCCTACAACCAATACTACCTCGCACAACCTTATTTGCAATTGTTGAAAAGCGGACAGGCTGATGAAGAAATTTTGAATGATAAAGTACGCCGCATCCTCCGGCTGGTATTCCGCACCACGATGTCGCCCAACCGCCCGTACGGCTCTTTCGGCACGCCGGAACATGCCGCAGCAGGCCGCCGGATTGCCGAAGAAGGCATCGTGCTGTTGCAAAATAACCGGAACGTGTTGCCGGTTGATTTGTCGAAGGCAAA
>JAIROQ010000163.1 GCA_031257455.1 Prevotellaceae bacterium
ACATCATTTAATCTATCGAAGCAAAAAATAGTGCTTCCTACCTTCGTTGCGCCCTATTCCCCTAATGGTTTCCCCGCGCAACCAAGAGAAAAGAAAATGTTCTCGAAATTTTGACAGAACAGAGGCAAAATAAATATAGCCTCCGTTTTCAGACGTTCAATAAACAGCTTCAACCACTATTGAACGGTTTCAGGTGTTGACGCACCCATAGAAAAAAGAGGCTACATCTCTTTGGTGCGTTAGCACCTGTTTATGTTTAAACGGTACAAAAGTACTAAAAAAACCAAATAGGAAGAAATTAAAAATAATCCGGCTGAAAATACAATTGTTTTTGCTGCATGTAACGGCGCACCCGCACAGCGCACAATGGGTACAGCTACTATGGGCGGCGGTGGAAAAGTTAATAGTGGTTAATGGTTAGTAGTTAGTCGCGGCAAGCGCAGTGGCGTCAGTTTAAATCTTTGAATTTTTAAATCTTTAAATCCCCGGCTGCCAATTCCTAACTTCCGTGGCAGTTTTTGTATTTTTTCCCGCTGCCACAGGGACAGGGGTCATTGCGGCCGATTTTCTTTTCTACATGCACGGGCATTTTTGTTTGTGGCTCGTTGCTGCCCGATGAGGCGGCTACTTCCGGCCGGCTGGCTTGCAGGCGCTGGTCGTTGCGGCGGGGAGCGCGGGCTTCCTGCACGTTCTGCGGGTCGCGAATGGGAATGTGCGCACGCAAAAGGAATGCCAGCACATCGCGGTTGATTTTGTTAATCATGCTTTGGAACAACTCGTAGCTTTCAAATTTGTAAATCAGCAACGGGTCTTTTTGTTCGTACACGGCATTCTGTACCGACTGTTTCAGTTCGTCCATTTCGCGCAGGTGTTCTTTCCAGTATTCGTCAATCATCACCAGGGTAATGGTTTTCCCGACCGACCGCGACAGTTCCTTTCCTTGCGTTTCGTAGGCTTTCTTCAAGTTTACCACTAACTGGTAAACCTTGTGTCCGTCACTCACGGGCACGGCAATGTTCGTGTATGCGCCCGATTGGGTTTCGTACACCTGTTTAATTACCGGCCATGCCTGTTGCGCCATTACTTCCGTTTTGCGCCGGTAGGCGTCCTGGATTTGTTCCAGCAGCAGTTCCGAAATTCCGGCGGACGGTTTGTCGTTATAGGTTTCTTCGTCAAATGCCGGCTGTACGGAGAGCTGGCGAATGGTTTCAAATGAAAATCCTTCATAGTCGGTAGTATTGTGCAGTTGTTGCACCAGCGCTTCGCAGAAGTCGCCCATCGTGTTTTGAATGTCCACGTCAATCCGTTCGCCGTCCAGTGCGTGGCGGCGGCGCGTATAAATCACCGACCGCTGCGAGTTCATTACGTCATCGTATTCGAGCAGCCGTTTGCGGATGCCGAAATTATTTTCTTCCACTTTCCGCTGGGCGCGTTCAATGGATTTCGAGAGCATGGAATGTTGCAGCACTTCTCCTTCTTTCATTCCCAGACGGTCGATAATGGCGGCCATGCGCCCCGAAGCAAAGAGGCGCATCAGGTCGTCTTCAAAGGATACATAAAATTTGGACGTACCCGGGTCGCCCTGTCGTCCGGCGCGTCCGCGCAACTGGCGATCTACGCGGCGGCTGTCGTGCCGTTCGGTGCCGATGATAGCCAACCCGCCGGCTTCCTTTACGCCGGGACCCAACTTAATGTCCGTACCGCGGCCGGCCATGTTGGTGGCGATGGTTACCGCCTTTGCTTGTCCTGCCTCCGCTACGATTTCCGCTTCGCGGGCATGCTGTTTTGCGTTCAATACATTGTGCTTGATGCCGCGCAGTTTCAACATGCGGCTCAACAGTTCCGACACTTCCACCGATGTCGTGCCAACGAGTACGGGACGTCCTTTTTCGGTCAGCGATACAATTTCTTCAATAACGGCATTGTATTTTTCCCGTTTTGTTTTATAAATCTGGTCATCGTAATCCTTGCGGATGATGGAGCGGTTGGTGGGAATAACCACTACATCGAGTTTGTAAATCGTCCAAAATTCGCCGGCTTCGGTTTCGGCCGTACCGGTCATCCCGGCAAGTTTGTGGTACATGCGGAAATAATTCTGCAACGTGATAGTGGCAAAGGTTTGCGTAGCCGCTTCCACCTTTACTTTTTCCTTCGCTTCAATCGCCTGGTGCAAGCCGTCCGAATAACGGCGGCCTTCGAGGATACGGCCGGTCTGTTCGTCCACAATTTTCACTTTGTTTTCCAGTACCACGTAGTCCACGTCTCTTTCAAACATCGCATACGCTTTCAGGAGCTGGGTTACCGTATGCACCCGTTCCGATTTAAGCGCATAATCGGTCAGGAGTTCATCTTTTATTTTCAGTTTTTCTTCATCGGGAATGGCGCGTTTTTCAATCTCTGCAATTTCCATTCCGATGTCGGGCAGGACGAAAAATTTGTTGTCGCTGACATTGCCGGAAATGATGTCAATCCCTTTATCCGAAAGTTCTACCGAATTTTGTTTTTCATCAATGATGAAAAACAAATCGTCAGTGATGAGGTGCATTTGCTTGTTGTTATCCTGCATGTAGAAGTTTTCGGTTTTCAGCAGCAGTTGTTTGTTCCCGGCTTCGCTGAGGAATTTAATCAATGGCGTATATTTCGGCAAGCCTTTGTGGGCGCGGAGTAACAATTTTCCGCCTTCTTCATTTTTCCCGGAGGCAATCAGTTTTTTTGCTTCGTTCAGCAGTTGTGTAACGAGGTTGCGCTGCACGCCGTAGAGCTTTTCCACAAACGGGCGGAATTCATTAAACTGCTGGTCTTCGCCTTTGGGCGTGGGGCCGGAAATAATCAGCGGCGTACGCGCGTCATCTACCAGCACGCTGTCCACTTCATCGACAATGGCGTAATGATGTTTGCGCTGCACTAATTCGCCGGCGTCAATGGCCATGTTGTCGCGCAGGTAATCGAAGCCAAATTCGTTGTTCGTGCCGAAGATAATATCGGAGCGGTAGGCTTTCTTCCGCGCGTCTGAATTGGGCTGGTGCTTGTCGATGCAATCGACCGACAGGCCGTGAAATTCATACAGCGGCCCCATCCATTCGGAGTCGCGGCGCGAGAGGTAATCGTTCACCGTAACCACATGCACGCCTTTTCCCGCCAGGGCATTCAGGAATACCGGCAATGTCGCCACCAGCGTTTTCCCTTCGCCGGTAGCCATTTCGGCAATCTTTCCCTGATGCAGTACTACGCCGCCGATCAGCTGTACGTCATAATGCACCATGTCCCATATAATCCGGTTGCCGCCGGCCATCCATGAATTGCTCCAAAGCGCCCTGCCGCCTTTGATGACGACATTTTCCCTGTGCGCCGCCAGGTCGCGGTCAAAGTCGGTAGCGGTAACTTCAATGGTATCGTTTTCTTTGAAGCGGCGCGCGGTGGACTTCATAATCGCAAAGGCTTCCGGAAGGATTTCCGACAATACTTTTTCTATTTTTTCATCTACCGTTTTATTGATTTTGTCGATTTCGGTAGCCAGTACTTCTTTATCGGCTATGTCAATTTCCGTATCTTCCAATTGCGCGCGCAGTTCGGCGATACGTTGTTCGTCTTCGGCAATGCGTTCGTGGATGACCGTTTTCAGCCGTTGCGTTTCGGCGCGCAGGGAGTCGTTGTCGAGTTTATCAAAAGTGTCGTAGAAGGCGTTTATTTCGCCTGCATAAGGTGTAATAGATTTTAAATCGCGCTCGGATTTGGTACCGAAAATAGATTTAAGAATTGCAGAAATGCCCATGATTTATTGAGTTCGCTTATTTCCTACAAAGATACAAAAAAAAGTTATGAAGCAGGAGGTATGAATTATGAATTAGAAATTAAGAATTAAGAGCGATTTACGGATTTACGGATTGGGCTTGCGCCACTGCGCTTGCTGTGACTTACGACTAAAAATCATTTTCAACTCTCCACTTTCAATTTTCAACTAAAAAGCCCCTCCGGGGCGGCTTTGAAATAGGAAAAATCATACACCTATTTCATAAAGGTATTCCGGTGCGTAGTCTGCGCCGTTTTCCCATTCGATAGTCCAGTCGGAAACTTTAAATCGCTTGAATTTTTCGAGGTCTTTGAGCGGCTCAAATACTTCTCCATAAAGCCGGTTTTTCAAATCAACCGTTTTCCTTGTATCATTGCTAAAGTCGATAGCAATTTTGTATTCGTCAATGTACCGGGCATTTTTCACCCATAGTAAATTTTCCATACTATATTAACTTAAAGGGGCAATCTTTAATAATGCCTGATGTTTTTCTATTTTTTCCCAATTACTTAACAAATCGTTACGGTGTAAATCAAGCCATTCATACACCATATTCAATGCTCTGCGAGGCAAATGTCCTTTTACCGTTCCGTCTTTAATCGTTATTGTCGCTCTGAAGTCGCCATATTTCACATGAAAATGTGGCGGATTGTGGTCGTCAAACAACATTGTAATAATAATTCCGTAAAAACTGGATATTTCAGGCAT
>JAIROQ010000186.1 GCA_031257455.1 Prevotellaceae bacterium
TAAATTTCTTTCCAGTCGTTCACAAATCCGAAAGAAGCGTCATCGATACGCAATTCGTTTTTGGTAACGTGCCCCAGCGTAGTAACAGGCGCTTTTTGCTGGTACATGTAATCGACAAACAAGGCTTCCATTTTCGGCGATACCGAAACAACTACGCGGCTTTGCGACTCGCCGAATAAAAAGGCGTCTTCGCGGACGTCCGAATCGGTCGTAATGTCAAAGCCCAATCTGTTGGGCATAGCCGATTCCAGGAGGGTAATAAATAATCCGCCATCGGATACATCGTGCGCACTTGCTATCAATCCCCTGCGGATAGCTCCCAGCAAGGTTTTCTGCATCTGCAATTCTTCGTCCGCATCAAAGTACGGCGCAGGCGATTTCTTGACGCCGTGATAGCTGTACAGGTATTCCGAAGAAGCAATATCATCGCGCGAACGGCCGATAAGGTAAATCATGTCGCCTTTATTGCGGAAGGCAAGCGTGGTCTGATGCGCCTTGTCGGTCAATATCCCCAACATGCCGATCACCGGCGTGGGGAATACCGCTTCGGTTTTACCTTTTATTTCGTATTGGTTATAAAAACTTACATTCCCGCCGGTAACAGGCGTTCCCAACTTTTCGCACATACGTCCCATGCCTTTAACGGCATGCACAAATTGCCAATATACTTCGGGATTGTAGGGATTGCCGAAGTTTAAGCAATTGGTGATAGCGCAAGGTTCCGCGCCGGAACAGACCACATTGCGGGCGGCTTCGGCTACGGCAATCATGGCGCCGGTTTCGGGGTCGGCTTTTACATAGCGGCTGTTACAGTCGGTGGTGAGCGCCAGAGCGCGGTTGGTTTCCTTGATGTTCACAATCGCCGCGTCTGAGGGGCGGTTCGTGCTCATGTTTACGGTACGCACCATCGAGTCGTATTGCTCATATACCCATTGTTTGCTTGCAATATTGGGATGACCGGCCAAGGCTAAGGCTACTTTTTTCAAGTCGTCCGGCAGCGGCACGGAATCAATCGTAAACTTTTTCCATTGTTTGAAATATGCCGGCTCTTTGTACGCGCGTTCATATACCGGCGCTCCGCCGCCCAGTACCAGCGAGGCTGCCGGCACATCGGCGACCAATTCGCCGTGATAATAAAACAGTAATTTATCTTCGGGGATAACTTTTCCGATAATCCGGCAGGCCAAATCCCATTTTTTAAATATCGCTTCCACCGTGGCCTCTTTTCCTTTCTGCACGACTACCAGCATACGTTCCTGCGATTCGGAGAGCAGGATTTCCCATGCTTCCATGTTGGTTTGCCGCATCGGCACTTTGTCCAAATCAATGCGCATACCGCAGCCGCCGCGTTCGCTCATTTCGGAAGTGGAACAAATGATACCGGCTGCGCCCATGTCCTGCATCCCTACTACTGCGCCGCTTTGAATGAGTTCCAGCGAGGCTTCGAGCAACAGTTTTTCCATGAACGGGTCGCCCACCTGAATGGAGGGAATGTCGTTCGCCGAATCTTCCGTGATATTTGCCGAAGCAAATGTAGCGCCATGAATACCGTCTTTGCCCGTTGCAGAGCCTACAATATACACCGGATTGCCGTTGCCTTTGGCGGTAGCCGAAATGGTTTCGCCTTTGCGTACCAGTCCTACGGACATGGCATTTACCAACGGGTTGACATCGTAGCAATCATCGAAAGCCACTTCGCCGCCGACAACCGGCACGCCAAAGCAATTACCATAGTGGCTGATTCCTTTGACCACGCCATTGACCAACCATTTGGTATGTTCGTCATCAGGACGGCCGAAGCGCAGGGAATTGAGCTGCGCTATCGGGCGGGCGCCCATCGTGAAAATATCGCGGTTGATGCCGCCTACGCCGGTGGCCGCTCCCTGCACCGGTTCTACCGCGCTCGGATGATTATGCGATTCAATCTTAAAGGCACATGCCCAGCCATCGCCGACATCCACTAATCCGGCATTTTCTTCGCCGGCTTCCGCCAAAATGTGTTTGCCTTTCTTGGGCAATGTTTTCAACCATTTGATGGAATTTTTATAAGATGCATGTTCGCTCCACATGGCGGCATAGATACTAAGTTCCGTATAATTCGGGGTACGCCCGAGCAGTTCTTTTATCCTGTCCAATTCTTCGGGCAATAAGCCGATTTCTTTTGCTGCGCTGTAAAGTTCCGTATCTTCCATTTGTTTTGTTTTCATGGCCGGTTAATGCTAATTTCGTATGATGGTTTGTTCCCTGTGGGGTCCCACAGAAATAATCTGTACCGGCACGCCGGTTTCTTTTTCGATAAAACGGATATAGGTCATCAACTCAAACGGCAATTCTTCTTCTTTGCGGATAGCGGTTATCGGCCGTTTCCAACCTTTAAATTCTTTGTAAACCGGCTCTATGGTTTCGTTGGTTTCAAAAGGCAACTGTTGCGTTTTTTTCCCATTGACTTTATAAGCCACCGCTACTTTGACCGTATCGAAAGTATCCAGCACATCGGCTTTGGTGATGAACAGTTCCGTAACGCCGCTAATCATCACGGCATATTTGAGCGCCACAAGGTCGAGCCAGCCGGTGCGGCGCGGACGGCCGGTGGTTGCGCCGAATTCATGCCCGATTTGGCGAAGACGTTCTCCGGCGTCATCATTTAATTCGGTGGGGAAAGGGCCGCTGCCTACGCGCGTACAGTAAGCCTTGAAGATGCCGAACACGTTGCCGACTTTTCCCGGCGCAATGCCCAGACCCGTACAAACGCCGGCGCACACAGTGTTGGATGACGTAACAAACGGATACGAGCCGAAGTCCACATCAAGCAGCGAACCCTGCGCGCCTTCCGCCAAAATCTTCTGCGAGCCGGCGAGCGCTTCATTGATTACATATTCGCTTTCGATAAGCGTAAACTTCTTTACCTCTTCGATGCTTTGCAGCCATTGTTTTTCGTAATCCGCCACAGTATATTCAAAATCGAACTGCTTGAGAAATTCCACATGTTTTTGCTTCAATGCTTCGTAGCGTTCCATAAAGGCGGGCGACAGAATATCGCCTGCGCGCAGGCCGTTGCGGCCGGTTTTGTCCATATATGCCGGGCCGATGCCTTTCAACGTGGAGCCGATTTTCGTTTTGCCTTTCGCCGCTTCCGAAGCCGCGTCTATAATACGATGCGTGGGAAGAATGAGATGTGCGCGTTTGGCAATCATCAACCGTTCATAGACCGGCACGCCTAATTTTTTCAACTGCGCCGTTTCTTCCACAAAAATCACCGGGTCAATGACCACGCCGCTACCGATGATATTGGTAACTTTTTCGTGGAAAATACCCGATGGAATGGTATGCAATACAAATTTTTTATCGTCAAATTCGAGCGAATGCCCGGCATTAGGCCCGCCCTGAAAGCGTGCAATGATAGCATAAGCCGGCGTCAGTACGTCCACTATTTTCCCTTTCCCTTCATCGCCCCATTGCAGACCGAGTACTACATTTACTTTCATAAAATAGATTTTTGTTTATTTACAAATGTACGTATTTTTTTTATTTCTGATTGCTGATTTTTGATTTCTAATTTCTGATTTGCTGACGCGCCGCCCCGAAGGGGCGAAACGTGAATAACCCCGTGCGTAAGCGCGGGGATTTCAAATACCGCCTGTGTCTTTCGCGCGGCGCAATGTCGGTACATCGTGGAAAATCCGTGCGCCGCGCGAGGTGCAGGGCGAGGGCATGTCGTGCTACTAAGTCCCCCAGCACGGTACGCGCATCCCTGCAAAAGTAACTTCGGCCACCCTTTTTCTAATGCCTATATATCAGCATAATGCAATTTAGTTACATAAGAGGTGCAGGGCGGGGCATGTGGCGCTACTAAGTCCCCCAGCACGGTACGCGCATCCCTGCAAAAGTAACTTCGGCCACCCTTTTTCTAATGCCTATATATCAGCATAATGCAATTTAGTT
>JAIROQ010000213.1 GCA_031257455.1 Prevotellaceae bacterium
TTTTTCAAACTACTGGAAAATACTGTCAGTGATTTTAATTCACTCGAAATTGAAGATAAAAAACTGGAAAAAGTCGGGCTAATCGGCGAAATCTTTGTCAAATACAACAGTTACGGACAAGCGCATATTACCAACTGGCTGCGAGAACGGGGCATGGAAGTGGAAACGCCGCCAATGACGAATTTCCTTATGCAGACGTTTGTCAATAAAGTTATTAACAGGCAAAACGGGATTAACCGGATAAGCCGTTTAATGCTGAAACTGCTCCCTCTGTTTTACATAATTCTCAACAACCGGCTGAAAAAATTTGAGAAAATCGCTCAACAATCGCGTTTCTACACATCTCATGAGAACATTTTTGAGATTGCCGGACACGCAAAACAGATTATTGACCTTGCCAATCAGTTCGGCGAAGGATGGTTACTTGCAGGCGAGGTAGCAGATTTTGCACACAAAAATATTAACCGCGTCGTATGCGTACAGCCTTTTGGCTGCATTGCCAATCATATTGTAGCCAAAGGTATAGAACGCCGGTTGAAACAGTTCTACCCCTCAATGAATCTGTTGTTTTTGGATATCGACGGCGGAATGGCTGAGGTAAATCTCCACAACCGGCTGCATTTTTTGATAAGATGAAGAACGAGGGAAGAAAAAATACAGCTTTACTATAGTTAATTATCTCTCAATTGCCACTGGGTATGCATCTGGCAACATGCCACGATGCCGGCGGTTTCCACGCGCAGGCGCGTGTCGCCGAGGTTCACCGCCTCGAATCCGTGCTGTATGGCTGCCGTTATTTCGGCTGTGGAAAAATCGCCTTCCGGCCCAATCAGGATGAGCGCATCGCGGCACCCCAGCAGTGCTTTGGGGAGGGCGATTTTCTCGCCCGGCGCACAATGTGCCATCAGCTTTTTCCCCGAAAATTCTTTCTTCACGAAATCCAACGCCGGCGTCATTTCATGTAGTAACGGCAATTGGGCTTTCTGTGATTGTTTCATGGCGGCCACGAGGACTTTTTCAACGCGTTCCTGTTTCAGCACACGGCGTTCGGAATGTTCGCAAAGCAAGGGTGTGATTTCGCCCACGCCTATTTCCGTGATTTTCTCGAGCAGCCATTCAAAGCGCTCTATACTTTTGGTGGGCGCTATGGCCATGTGCAGCCTGTAGGGATTTGGCTTATAGTGTTCCTCTTTGCTTATGATTTCCACCATACACGCTTTCGGATGGGCGGCTATGATGCGCGCTGTGTATAACGTGCCGCGCCCGTCGGCCAAGTGCACCGTATGGCCTTTGCCGAGCCGCAGTACGCGCGTGCAATGTGCGGATTCTTCTTCATTAAGCACATAATTCGAAGCGATAACATCGGGCGTGTAAAAAATATTCATGGTACAAATTTTGTACAAAGATAGTTTTTTATTAAATTTGCAAATATGCTTATCACACAAAAAATAGACCGTAGAAATCTTGTGTTGGATGTATTACGGGGAGTGGCGGTATTAGGACTATTATTGGTCAAATTCCCGGGTAATCCGAATTATGTCTATACCATTTTACACTATCCGGAAGGTAATATGCTCACGGACATGCTGTATTCGTTTTTTCTTTTTGCTATAGGCGTTTCCATGTTCTATTCTTTCTCAAAGCATGAATTTTCGTGGAGCAAACGCATTGCCGTAAAAATAGGCAAGCGGGTAGCGCTGCTTTTAGGCATAAGCGTGGCGCTTGATCTCTTGAATATGATCGACTCGCGGACGCCTCATTTTTTTGAAATATTTGAATTATACTATGTTGCAGTATCTTATGGCTTGGCGGCTTTGCTGGTATTATGGCTGAAACGTTTACGTTTTTTGATTGCGGTAGTGCTGTTATTGACCATTGTATGTTGTCAGGTTTTCCTGCCTTTACCGGTGAGCGTTTTAAGAATGTTGCCCAGTATGATTATTGTCCTTACGGGTTATGTTACTATAGTCCTGTGTCATGGTCGTACCAGTCGGCTCCTATTATCACTCGGTCTGTTCATTGTGGGTTTGTCGTGTTTTCTTATCGGTAGTGTATGGGAACACACCGTTCCGGTAAATACTATTTTTGTCATTAAGTCGGTGAGCTACTCGTGGATCAGTTATGCTTGCCTGATTTTCTTCATAGATGTGTGTAAATGGTCAAGGTGGACATACCTGTTTACGATTTTCGGGAAAAACGCACTACTTGCCTATATTTTATCTGCTGTCTCAGCCATATTGTTCGGAAAAATTATCGTGTGGATGACGTCGGCGGGCAGTACGATCAGCATATCACAATGGTTTTATAAAAATGTGTGTGCCGCGCTTTTCGGGAATAACGAAGCGGGGTCGCTCTGTTACGCCCTTGTTTGTGCCCTGCTGGTGTGGCTTGTAGCATGGCTTTTTTATCGCTGGAAAATATTCATTAAAGCCTGATGAAAAAAATCGGGTTACTTTCTGATACGCATGGTTGTTTTGACGAAAGACTGCGCCGTTTCTTTGATAAAGTAGATGAATTGTGGCATGCGGGCGATATCGGCTCCATTGAATTGGCTGATGAGATAGCGGCATTCAAACCCTTGCGTGCGGTGTCGGGCAATTGCGACGACAGGAAGGTACGCGCGGTGCATCCCCTGGTGCAGCGCTTTGAAGTGGAAGACGCGGACGTGTTGATGCTGCACATCGGCGGTTATCCGGGAAATTATACGCCTGCCGCGCGTAGCCTGATAGAAACACGTCCGCCCAAACTGTTTATCAGCGGACATTCGCACATTTTAAAGGTGATGAAAGACAAACGCTATCACTTGTTGCATATCAATCCCGGAGGGGCGGGGCTGCATGGCTTCCACATGGTGCGCACAGCCGTGCGTTTTGTGCTCGACGCCGGAGATATCCGTGATCTGGAAGTGGGCGAGTGGTCCCGCAATGATGGGCAGCAATTCGATCGGACTTGTAGCGCTTAGCACACAGATGACACAGATTTAACGGATAAACACGGATTTGTTTTATCCGTGAAAACTCGTTGTATCCGTTGCATCCGTGTCCTATTTTTGCGTCATTACCTAATTAAAACATCGTTATTCCCACACAGGGCGTATAAAAGAAATCGTATATGGTCAACCGATTTATTTCTTCGTGTTGTTCGCTATGCTGGCCAATGCCTTGGCTATTTCGGCCAAAAATCGGAAACTTACCAATATCAGAAATCCATAGATAGGTGCAATAAGAATGCCGGCAATGCCTAATCCAAACAAAGCCTCTCCTCCTACATAGCGAAACAGGTTGCCTATTGATGAAGGTCCAATAAATATCCATAAGAATAATGAGGAAAGCGTGCCGATAATGGCCACATAGCCGCCCAGCCACTCGCCGAATGTTTGCAATAAATGGGCA
>JAIROQ010000024.1 GCA_031257455.1 Prevotellaceae bacterium
CCTTCGAGAGCACTGCTGCTTGTAGTAATAACACCCCCGTCAGGTGCGCACGCGATTAACAAATATTAATTAGCAATCCTCTTAATTCTTAATTCCTAATGGGGCAACCGTCCCATTAGAGACGGAATGTGCTCCTTCTCGTGCCATTGCCGTCTGTTTTGCCCCGCACATTCCGTCCCTACAGGACGGTGTATGTGGGAGGGCACGGCATTTTCTACCAATATTCCGTCCCTGACGGGACGACCGTAAACGGCTTGCTTTTGGGAAGAGATTTCTCCGCTCCGCGCGCTCATTCTTCGCGCGCTCCGGTCGAAATGACGACTCAGTTGAAAATTGAAAATTGAAAGTTGAAAATGGCGGCAAGCGCACTAATTTCTAATTTCTAATTTCTAATTTGCTGGCGCGCCAGCTTATTCAAAATTCAAAATTCAAAACTCAAAATTAAAAGGCGTCAGCCCAATTAGTCACATTAGTCACATTAGCACATTTAAATCTTTAAATCTTTTTTTGTATCTTTGCAGGCCGTTTGAAAAAACAGCATACATGGTGATCGTAGCTCAGTTGGTTAGAGCGCCAGATTGTGGCTCTGGAGGTCGTGGGTTCGAACCCCATCTTTCACCCGACAACGAAAATGCCATTCATCACACAGGGCTTGCCGTCGTACGGCAGGCTCTTTCGCTATATAAAGACGGCTGCAGGGGCTTGGTCAGTGCCGCAAAAAATTGTTATCTTTGCAAAGTTATAATTTATATACATGAAAAATTTCATAGAAGAGTTGCGGTGGCGCGGAATGTTGCATGATGTAATGCCCGGAACGGAAGAATTATTGGCTAAGGAAACGGTTACGGCTTATGTGGGCATTGACCCGACAGCCGATTCGCTGCACATCGGTCATTTGGTCAGTATTATGATGCTGCGGCATCTGCAGCTGTGCGGTCATAAGCCGCTGGCAGTGCTGGGTGGCGCTACCGGCATGATTGGCGACCCAAGCATGAAATCGGCCGAGCGAAACCTGCTGGATGAAGAAACACTGCGGAAAAATCAGGAAGGAATACAAAAGCAGTTGTACAAATTCCTTGACTTCACTACGCCCGCGCCCAATGTAGCGGAAGTGCTGAACAACTACGACTGGACAAAAGACTGTACTTTCCTGTCGTTCGTCCGCGACATCGGGAAGCATATCACGGTAAATTATATGATGAGTAAGGATTCGGTGCGGAAGCGCATCAGCGGCGAAGAACGCGAGGGAATGTCGTTCACCGAATTTACTTACCAGCTCTTGCAGGGCTACGACTTTTTGCACCTGTATGAAACCCGCCGCTGCCGGCTGCAAATGGGCGGCAGCGACCAGTGGGGCAACATCACCACCGGCACGGAACTGATACGCCGCAAGCTCGGCGGCGAAGCGTTTGCGCTCACTTGCCCGCTCATCACCAAAGCAGACGGGGGCAAGTTCGGGAAAACGGAGAGCGGCAATGTCTGGCTTGACCCGCAACGCACGTCTCCCTACGCATTCTACCAGTTCTGGCTGAACACAGGAGACGAAGATGCAGAACGGTATATTAAAATCTTTACATTGCTTGACCGGGCAGAGATAGAAATGCTGGTGGCCGCGCATGCCGCCGCGCCGCATCTGCGCGAGTTGCAGAAACGGCTGGCGCGGGAAATTACGTGCATGGTACATTCCGAAGCCGGTTATCGGGCGGCGGTGGAGGCTTCGCAAATATTGTTCGGCAATGCCACGTCCGATGCTTTGCGGAAACTTGACGAGCAAACATTTTTGGAAATATTTGACGGCGTACCGGTATTCGATATTGACCGTGCCGCGCTGCCGCAAAACATTGTGGAATTACTGGCTGTGGCCGCGCCGGTATTTTCGTCCAAAGGCGAATGCCGCAAAATGATACAGGGCGGCGGCGTCAGCCTGAACAAAGAGAAAACCGGAGACGTAAACCTCTCCATAACCGCCGGCCGGTTGATTAACGAAAAATATCTCTTAATCCAGAAAGGCAAGAAAAATTACTTTATCCTTCGTGCAAAATGAACGGACAATTGCAGGACATACGATGGAAACAACGGTTCTCGAATTACCAAAAAGCATTGGCGCAGTTGCGCAAGTTTTTTGCGAAGGAAACACTCAACGAACTGGAACAGCAAGGGCTGATACAGGCTTTTGAGTACACCTATGAATTAGCGTGGAATGTAATGAAAGATTACCTGACCTACGAACAGGCCGACCTGACAATCATGGGAAGCCGCGATGCTATTCGCAGGGCGTTTCAAAGAGGCCTCATTGATGACGGGCATGACTGGATGGACATGATAAGTAGCCGCATTAACTCCGCACACACGTACAATGATGCGACCGCGCAGGATATAGTTGCGAAAATTACCCGTACATATTTCCGGTTGTTTACTTTATTTGAAAAAAAGATGGAGGAACTGTTGTAATGTTTGGCCTGCGTGACAACGATATTGAAAAACTTCAAAGCGTATTTATCCGGTTTCCCGAAGTGGAAAAAGTGGTATTGTATGGCTCGCGTGCGAAAGGCAATTACCACGACCGTTCCGATATTGACCTGACCATGCGTGGCAGCCGGCTGGACGGAACGGTATCTGCCGAAATTGCGCAGGCATTAGACGATTTGCTGTTGCCCTATATGATTGACTTGTCCGTCTACGACCGGCTAAGCAACCCCGATTTGATTGAACATATTAACCGTGCAGGTAAATTATTTTACAAGAAATGAAAAAACGTTTTTCCCTGATACTTCTATTTGCCCCGTTAACGGCGGCGGCGCAATTGTCGGCGGTGCATCCCGATGCGGTGAAACCCACGCAATGGCTGACCGGCCGGACAGAACAGGTGTTTGTGTTTTTCGATAAAACCACCGCCACGCTATCCGCGCGGGACACCGGCGGCATGGCTTCCACCTTCACATGGCGGCTGCTTAATCCGGCGGATACCAGTTTTACCGAACAAAAAAACGAACCGGGCGTAACCGCTTCTTCCCTGACCGTTACTGCGGCCGGCGGCTATCAGGTGCAAGTCAAAAATACATTGCGCGACACGGCGTTTTCGTGCTGGGTATTTTTTGACGATTTCAAAATTGATACGATTACTTCTTTTAACGACTGCAATGGCCTCCGGCTGGAAATGACTACCACGCCAAAGATGCGTAGCGGTTATACCATTTATAATTTCCAAGACTTTTTATATTCCCCGTCTCATACCGGCGATTCTACTTTCAACGGCTGGCAAGCTATCCGGTGGGATGCCGGCGAGGATATTCACGAAGGTGTAGCGGACGCCGGCGAGTCATGGAAACAGCGAAACAATAGCTACTACACCATTATTGCCTCGCCGCCGCCGCTGAAAACTTCGGATTACAGCGTAACCGTTACGGACATATTCGGTAAAAGCGCGACCTGTACAACGCCCTATACCGTGCCGGCCATTGCCGCGTACGCAAAAATCACCGCCGAAGCGTGGACGGACGGACAATGGAGAGCTGCCACCGAAAACCCGTTACAAGACGAAGCATTGTACCGCGTACGGTTTTCCCCTGAAAAGAGCAAAAATGCGGATAAGTACTACTGGAAAGGGTTTGGAGACGCCAACAAAAATGCCGGACAGTCCGTCATGTGGAGCGATTCGACTACGGTAGCGCCCAACTGGGTAATTCCACATTCCCCGTACAAAAACGAATGGGTGGACGGCTATGTGCCGGGTAGCTATACGGTGCGCCTGACGGTTCATAACTCCGCGTCCGGCTGCGCCGACAGTACGGAAATCGGCCTCAGCATTGCCCCTTCAAAATTCGGGTCAGACGCCATTCCCAATGCTTTTACGCCCAACGGAGACGGTTACAATGATATTTTCCGTTTTGTCAAAGGCAATGAACCGGAATCAATGGAGTACATCCAGGTGCATATCTTCAGCCGCTCGGGGGCATTGGCATACCGCTATGAAGGCCGCGCCGATGAATGGCAGGGATGGAACGGCAAGCGTATGGACACCGGCAATGACGTGGCTGACGGCGTCTATTACTACGTGATTACCGGCGAAGGATGGGACGGCATACAGTACAACACTTCGGAATATAAAGGCAGCCTGCATATCTTTCGGTGAGAGTTGAAAATTGAAAGTTGAAAGTTGAAAATGTTTTTAATTATGATGTATGATGTATGAGGTATGAGGTATGAATTGCTGGCGCGTCAGCAAAAATCTTTAAATTTTTGAATTTTTAAATCTTTAAATTAATTAGTCACATTAGCACATTAGCACATTAGCACATTAGCACATCAACAAATGAAACCATCTATTCCCAAAGGTACGCGAGATTTTTTGCCGGTAGAGACGGCGCGGCGCAATTATATTTTCGACATTATTCGCAATGTCTATAAAAAGTATGGCTATGCACCTATTGAAACGCCGGCAATGGAAAACCTGTCCACGCTGATGGGAAAATACGGCGATGAAGGCGACAGGCTATTATTCAAAATCCTTAACTCCGGAGACGCCTTTGCCGGCATTACCGCCGGCGACTTGTCCGATAATGCCGCGCTGACATTAAAAACCTGCGAAAAAGGATTGCGCTATGACCTGACCGTGCCTTTTGCCCGTTTCGTGGTGCAGCACCGGAACGACATTGTATTTCCCTTCAAGCGTTACCAGCTGCAACCGGTATGGCGCGCCGACCGCCCGCAGAAAGGACGCTACCGCGAATTTTACCAGTGCGACGCTGACGTTATCGGCAGCACGGCGTTATTGAACGAAGTGGAATTGTTGCAGATTATCGATGAAGTATTTTCCCGGCTGGACATGGCGGTAACGATAAAACTCAATAACCGCAAAGTGTTGAGCGGCGTGGCCGAAATGATGGGCGAAGCGGACAAATTGACCGACATCACGGTGGCGATAGATAAAATAGAGAAAGCAGGACATGAAGCAGTGGAAGCGGAATTGCTTGCAAAAGGCGTCACCGCAACGGCTATCGAAAAATTACGGCCGGTCTTGACGCTCTCCGGAAGCAACCGGGAGAAACTGGTCGCCCTGCAAACAATGCTTGCCGCGTCCCCTGTGGGACTGGCAGGAGTGGCGGAATTGCAAAAAATACTGGACTACCTGCAAGCAACGCCCCTCCGGCAGGCGCTGGAACTGGACTTGTCGCTCGCGCGCGGGCTGAATTACTATACCGGCGCTATCTTTGAAGTGAAGGCAAAAGACGCGGAAATGGGCAGCATCTGCGGCGGCGGACGCTATGACGACCTCACCGGCATCTTCGGATTAAGCAATCTTCCGGGCGTAGGCATCTCCTTTGGCGCTGACCGCATCTATGATGTATTGTTACAATTAAACAAATTTCCCGACACCGCCGCCGGCAATACGCGCATCCTGTTTTTCAACCTCGGCACCGCCGGGGAACGGAAGGCATTGCAATACGTACAGCAACTGCGGGCGCAGGACATAGTCGCGGAACTCTACCCCGATCCCGACAAACTCAAAAAACAGTTTGACTATGCCACCCGGCGCGGCATTCCCTTAGCCGCCATCGTAGGCGAAGAAGAGCTGGCACGCGGCGTCATCTCCCTCAAAGACCTCCGGTCAGGCGTCCAGCAAAGCATCCCCCTCGAAGAAGTAATCAAGCGCATTCGATTAATTTAAGGTTTAAGGTTTAAAGTTTAAGGTTGCGATTTACAACCGAAAGTTCGCGGCAATGCCGCCGAAAGTTCCGGCAATGCCGCCGAAAGCTCCGGCAATGCCGCCGAAAGCTCCGGCAATGCCGCCGAAAGTTCCGGCAATGCCGCCAAAAGTTTCGGCAATGCCGCCGAAAGCTCCGGCAATGCCGCCGAAAGTTCCGGCAATGCCGCCAAAAGTTCCGGCAATGCCGCCGAAAGTTCCGGCAATGCCGCCGAAAGCTCCGGCAATGCCGCCGAAAGTTCCGGCAATGCCGCCGAAAGTTCCGGCAATGCCGCCGAAAGTTCCGGCAATGCCGCCGAAAGTTCCGGCAATGCCGCCGGAATATTAATTATCAGATATCATGGTTAATGGATAGTGGCCAATGATTAGCGATTATTTGCAGCAGGTATTCCGGAGGGACGCATCTTTAAAACCTTATTTAAAAAACAAAACAACCTTAGTAGCGCCACATGCCCCGCCCTGCACCTCGCGCGGCGCACGGGTTTTCCACGATGCACCGGCATTGCGCCGCGCGAAAAGCAGGGAGATGCGTTGTATCCCCGCGCTTACGCACTTTACCCCGCGCTTACGCA
>JAIROQ010000123.1 GCA_031257455.1 Prevotellaceae bacterium
TCGCACAAACTCAGGGTATCATTGCCATCGAAGAGGTACTGGCAGAAGTCATAGGAGTCATATTTATTCGCGCCCCGCCCCGTACCTATCCAGATATGCCCCAGCGCGTCTTCGGCAAAAGAGGTAACCTGCTGGTTGGAAATATTGGGGGAAATAATCTTCCCGGCAGACGGCTCAAAGGCCGTATGCGGACGCTCGGGGCTGCACGCCGGAGCGGTTAATAGCAGAACAAGGAGTATTTTAGTATTCATGTGAAAGTTTTTAATTTCTAATTTCTTATTTCTTATTGCTGACGCGCCAGCCAAATCTGTAAATCCGTAAATCTGTAAATCTGTAAATCCGTAAATGGTCACTCCAACTCCTGACTTTTTTTGTATCTTTGCAGCCATGACTACTGCCGGTATATACATGTTTACCTTTGTCGATACTATTTTTGACTATTCTCAAACGAATGATTTGCACTTGTCGGGACAGGTGGATGCGGCGGGTTTTGCTTTTGCCGTAACGGACGACACCGGTAGGGTAAAAGCATTGAAACGCCTTGCCTATCCGCGCGCCGTTCTTTCATACGATGACGAAGCAAAGGAATTGGCGGCGCTTTTTGAACAGGAGCCGTTGTTGCACCAGACCTATAAATCCGGCACGTGGGCATTTTTATCCAATAAAACCACACTAATTCCTGCGGCTCTCGCGGATACGGCGCAATTGCGCACAGGCCTTGCCTATGCCGCCCCGCTGGACGAACTGGACGAAATACATTATCGCACACTGCCGGATTTGCAGGCGATGCTGGTCTTCGCCGTACCGAGTCCGCAGGCCGGCGTCATTATGAAATACCAGCCCGGCACACGTTTTGTGCATCCGCACGTGCAATTATTGTCGCAGTTTAATGACTTGGAAGGCAACGACCGGCTGGTACTGCACTTCGCGCAGTCGCTCGCCGATGTGGAATTATATCGCGACAATGCGTTGCTGTTAAGCAATACCTGTCCGTTTACCGCCTTTACCGACCTGGTGTACTACCTTGTGTTTATCCTGCAACAATATAAACTGCGCACCCACTACGTTACGTTGTATTACACGGGCACGCTGCAGGAAGAACAACAGGATTTATTGCAACGCTATTTCAGGAATGTAAAAAGCCTGTATGCCGCTACTGCCGCCATGCAAATAGGAATGGCAGCCGCCGTCTCGTACCATTCACTTTTAATTTTACCGCAATGCGAATAATCGGCGGCATGCTGCGTGGAAAAACCATTGTGCCGCCGGCGCGTTTCAAGGCGCGGCCTACCACCGATTTTGCAAAAGAAAGTCTTTTCAATATTCTGGAAAACCGTTATGATTTTTCTGCTATTCGCGTACTGGATTTATTCGCCGGCGCCGGCAGCATCAGCTACGAATTTGCTTCGCGCGGATGTCCGCATATTGACGCGGTGGAGATGAATGCGCTCCATGCCGCGTTTATAAAACAAACCGCCGGCAACTTGAAACTCCCGCAAATACACGCAGTCAAACTGAATGTATTTGATTTTTTGGAAATATGTACGGCCGGTTATGACGTGGTCTTTGCCGATCCGCCTTATGATCTGGAAGGCATTGCCACATTGCCCGGACGAATTACCGGGAAAAAAATCATGAAGGAACACGGCTGCCTTATTCTGGAACACGCCGCCGGCTATGACTTTTCCGCGCACCCGGCATTTGCGGAACACCGGAATTACGGCGCGGTAAATTTCAGTTTCTTCCTGCCCGCCGGCGAAAAATGAATGACAAAGTAAGTTTTTTATACAATCGATTATGAGATACAGTCGTTTTTTAATTCTCCTTTTATTTTCCGCACCCTTGGCCACGATGGCGCAAACAGTGGCGTCCGCCACCACCCGCGCGGAATATATCGCCCTGTACAAAGATTTAGCGATACGGCAGATGAAAGAATCGGGTATCCCCGCCAGCATTATTTTGGCGCAGGGCTGCCTGGAGTCCGGTAACGGCAATAGCCGCCTGTCGGTGGAAGCAAACAATCATTTCGGCATCAAGTGCCACCAGTCGTGGACAGGCGAACGTATTTACCACGATGACGACGAACGGCAAGAATGTTTCAGGAAATATCCTTCGCCCGAAGGCTCGTTCCGCGACCATTCGGATTTCCTGCGTTACCGCGACCGCTACAAATTCCTGTTCGACCTCCAACCGACCGACTACAAAGCATGGGCTTACGGGTTGAAAAAGGCCGGCTACGCCACCAATCCCGAATATGCCGAACGGTTGATAAAAATCATCGAAGAAAATCAATTGTATGTTTACGATACCGGCGTGGCTATAGAAGTGCCTGCGCCGTCCGTCATCGAAGCGCCGAAACTGGCGGAAGCGCCGCACGGGAAAAGGGATGTTATCAATATCAGCCGCGATATATATGAACGCAACGGCGTGCGGTATGTCCTGGCGCGCACTAACGACACGTATGCAAAAATTGCCATTGAATACGACATCAAGCTCCGCCGCATCTTATCGTTCAACGATGCCGCTACCGATATGTCCCTGCAAAAAGGCCAGGTGGTGTACATCGAAGCCAAGAAACGCAAAGCGGCAAAACTGCAACCGGTACATATCGCCGATAAAGGAGAAACATTATGGCAAATTTCGCAACATTATGCCGTAAAATTATCTTCATTACGAAAATTCAATTACCTGCAAAACGGCCAGGAACCGGTGGAAGGACAAGCTATCTATATGCGCCATAAAATGGCAAAATAACGGTTAATG
>JAIROQ010000124.1 GCA_031257455.1 Prevotellaceae bacterium
TGTACTTTTTTTGCAAGTTTTTAGGCCGTAAAGATACTAAATCTTGCAAATATTCACAAACTTTTTTATCAATATTTTATTAACAATCAGACCAATATCTGAATTTTAAGGAACGACTAATTAAATGGTCAATCAAAATAGTCAATAGTCAATAATTAAATAGTCAGTAGCTAAATCCGTAAATCTTTCTTATCTTTGCATGGTTTTTTTGAAAATAGATTAAAAACAATTTAATAAAAACAATGTATGAACATCAAATTTGTTACGCCGCAGGAAGCGGTGAAAGTAGTAAAATCAAATGACCACGTGCATTTCAGCAGTGTGGCCAGCGCTCCGCAAATTCTCATCAAAGCCCTGTGCGAACGCGGCAGTCGCGGCGAATTGCAGAATGTGCACATCCATCACTTGCATACCGAAGGCCCCGCGCCCTATACGGAAGCGCAGTATGAGGGCATTTTCCAGCACGATGCTTTTTTCGTGGGAGCAAATGCACGCAAGGGCGTGCAGGCCGGCTATGCCGATTACATTCCCGTTTTTTTGAGCGAAACACAAAAGCTGTACCGCGCAAATGTATTGCCCTGTAATGTGGCGATGATACAGGTTTCTTCGCCCGACAGGCACGGCTTTGTATCGCTTGGCACTTCGGTGGATGCTACGTTGGCGGCGATTGAAACGGCCCGCAAATCCGGCGGAAAGGTGGTGGCGGTGGTTAATTCGAAAGTGCCGCGTGCCTGGGGCGATGCGATGATTCCCGCCGGCTGGATTGACTTTTTCGTAGAAGACAACACTCCGCTGGAACCCGCGCACTTCACCGAACCCGATGCAGTGGAAACGGCTATCGGGAAAAACTGCGCGGCGCTTGTCGAAGACGGCGCTACGTTGCAAATGGGTATCGGCGCTATTCCCAATGCCGTGCTGGCGCAATTGGGCAACCATAAAAATTTGGGTATCCACACCGAAATGTTTGCCGATGGCGTATTGCCGCTGGTGGAAAGGGGCGTTATCAACGGCGCGAACAAAGCGCTGGATAAAGGAAAAATGGTTTCCACCTTCCTGATGGGGTCGCAAAACTGCTATAATTTCATTGACGACAATCCAATGGTCTTGATGCAGGATGTGCGCTACACGAACGACCCGTTCATCATTGCAAAAAACCCGAAAGTAACGGCCATCAATTCGGCACTGCAGGTGGACATCACCGGACAGGTAGGCGCTGATTCGTTAGGTACTACATTCTATTCCGGTGTGGGCGGGCAAATAGATTTCATCTACGGGGCATCGCTTTCCGAAGGCGGCAAAGCGATTATCGCCATGCCGTCCGTAACCAATAAAGGCATCAGCAAAATTGCGCCGGTGCTCACTCCCGGCACGGGGGTAGTTACCACACGCAACCACATTCATTGGTTCGTAACGGAATACGGGGCAGTCAATTTATATGGGAAAACATTGCAGGAACGCGCAAAATTAATTATCAGCATAGCGCATCCCGACCACCGCGAAGCGCTGGACAAGGCGGCTTTTGAACGTTTTGGCCCCCATTTCCATTTTGTGCGTAACGCGTGACACGTAAAGCGTAAGGCGTAACGCTTCACCCTTAACTTATCATTATGAAAAATTGTTCTCTTTTTCCACCGGCAGCAACGCTTGAAACGTTGCCTACGCCATGTTATTTATACGATACCGCGTTACTGGAAGAAACCTTGCAGGTGGCGCAGCGCGAAGCCTCGAAATATCATTACGAAATTCATTATGCGGTCAAGGCAAATTTCAATCACCGCATTTTGCAGCAAATAGCCACATGCGGCTTGGGCGCTGACTGCGTAAGCGGTGGCGAGATACAGGCCGCACTGGACGCCGGCTTCCCTGCCGGGAAAGTCGTGTACGCAGGCGTAGGGAAAGCCGATTGGGAAATAGAGCTGGCATTGGAAAAGGATATTTTTTGCTTCAATGTGGAATCCCTCGCGGAACTGGAGGTGCTGGACGAACTGGCCGGGAAACGAAACCGGGTAGCGCCGGTCGCCTTGCGTATCAACCCCGACATTCTGGCGAATACGCACCGCCACATCGTCACCGGTTTCAGGGAAAATAAATTCGGCATCAACCTCGACTTGCTGGATGTGGTGTTAAAGACATTGCCGGCATTGAAAAATATAGCCTTTAAGGGCATCCATTTTCATATCGGGTCGCAAATAACGGACATGGAAAATTTCCATAGCCTGTGCCTTCGCGTTAACGACATTCAGGAACGCTTGGCAGGTATGGATTTGCTGCCGGAACATGTAAATCTTGGCGGCGGGTTGGGAATAGATTATTATGCGCCGGAAGAAAACAGGATAGCTGATTTCGCTATATTTTTCCGGCTATTCGATAAATATTTGACACGTTACCAAAAGCAACATATCCATTTTGAACTGGGGCGTTCCTTAGTGGGGCTATGCGGGACGCTGCTTACAAGAGTCCTGTACGTAAAAGAAGGCAGTACTAAAAAATTTGCGATTATTGATGCGGGTATGACGGAACTTATCCGTCCGGCGCTGTACGAAGCCTACCACAAGATAGAAAACCTCTCGTCCGGCGGCGATGTGGAGAAATACGATGTCGTGGGGCCGGTGTGCGAATCGACCGACTGTTTCGGCAAGGACATGCCGTTACATAAAATTTCGCGCAATGATTTGCTGGTTATTTACGCTGCCGGCGCTTATGGTGAAAGTATGTCTTCGCACTACAACTGCCGGCGGCTGCGAGAGCCTTATTTTTACGGCCAATAAAAAAGCCGCCGGTTTCTCCGGCGGCTTTTTTATTCATTGATGATTTTTCAATATCAAGCCGGACTTATACTTTTATATTGCACCGAGAATAACATTTGCATCAATATTTAATTCGCGATGTATTTTACGGGCTACCTGCAACGTTGGTTCTGTTTTTCCGGTAAGATATTCACTTACTCTTGGAGCGCTAATACCAAGCATTCTCGCCAATGATTTTTGAGTTAAATTCATTTCGTGCATACGGGTTTTGAGAACGTCCGGTAATGAAAGTTTTCCGATAGGATAATGTTCTTTTTCGTACGCAACAACCAAATCTGTGAGGAAATCGAGTTCAATATAATGCTTGTCGGTTTGCGAAGTATCATCATCTACTATTTCCACGAGTTCATTAATTCTGGTGATGATAGCTTCATATTCTGCTTTGTTACCTATTATTTTCATAATTTTAATTATTTATATTGTTGAACAATCTTTAATCTTTGCATATTCGGCATGTGTTCCGATAAACCGGATATATACAATTTTTGGGACAAATAATATCAGCGCTATTAGACGGTATGAATTACCTTTCACATTAAATACATAACGCTTGTTACCTACACTATCAACGCTATTGAATGTTTGTTTTATGTCCGAAAAACAATTCCATTGGCTTTTTTCGGTTTTGATATACCATTCATCTAATGCTAATCGTACTTCCGCATGAAGTCCGGCATATTGTGAAATGGCTTTATATGTTATTATTCTCATTTACTCATTTTATTTGATGCAAAAATAATATATTTATTTTGATTTTTAAGATAGAAAATATAAAATTCGTTATGGCGTACCAATAAAAAGCCGCCGGAGAAACCGGCGGCTTTTTTATTCATCCTTGCGTATCGTTATGCGCCAATCATCATTGGCATCAGCAATGTGAGGATTTCTTCATTTTCGTCACCTTTTTCTACCGGCAGGATTAAACCTGCACGGCTGGCATCGGCTAATTTTAGCTGTACATTCACGGAGGACAAATTATTCAGGATGTCGCTCAGGAAAGTAGATTTGAAGCCGATTTCAATTACTTCACCGGTATATTGGCAATGCAGGCGTTCGTAGGCCGATACCGAGAAATCCAAATCCTGTGCGGACAGCGTCAATTCGTTTTCCTCAATTTTCAATTTAATCAGGTTGCTTGCCTGGTTGGAAAATACCGATACCCGGCGCACACAGTTCAGGAAATCCACGCGGTCAACCGTTACGAGGTGCGAATTACCGGTAGGAATTACCGAGCGGTAAGCCGGATAAGTGCCTTCAATCAACCGGCAAATCAAGGAATAGTTGGGCAGGGTAAAGACCGCATTTTTTCTGTCCAGTTCCACCTTGACGGGGTCGGTGATTTTGCCTAAAATATTTTTCAGCAAATTCGCCGGTTTTTTTGAAAGAATAAACGAGGAAACCTTGTCCGCTTTGACGTCCTTACGGGTATAATCTACCAGCTTGTGCGCGTCTGACGCCACGAATGACGTGCTTTCTTCGCCCATATCAAAATAAATGCCGTTCATCATGGGGCGCAATTCGTCATCAGCAGTGGCATACAGGGTGTGGTTAATGGCGTCCAGCAGGACATTGGCCGGCAGCGACAGCGTGGCCGTTATATCCTTCAGTTCCGGTTTGGCGGGATAATCTTCCGCAGGGCTGCCGGGAATATTAAATTTACCGCCCGCCCAGCTAATCTCTACCGAATAGGTATCCTTATTGGCGATAAAGGTGAGCGGCTGTTCGGCAAAATCGCGCAACGATTCGGTCAGTAATTTTGCAGGCACGGTGACCGCGCCCTCTTCTTCCACATTGCTGATTGGTATTACCGTATCCAGTGTTGTTTCCAAATCGGATGCGGTAATGCTTAATTCATTTTCCGACAACCGGAATAAAAAATTGTCCAGTATGGGCATGCTGTTTTTATTACTGATGACGCGGCCTACCGACAGGAGGTGGCTTAAAAGTTCGGTACTTGAAACGATGAATTTCATATCTATAAAATTAAATGTTAAACAATAGGGGTCTTAAATTATTTTAGACAAATGTAAGAATTTTTAACTACATACTAAAATTTCGGCGTTAAATTTTTACACAATCATTTTTTTTCGATATTCGATATTTGACTTTTCGATGCTCGATACTCGATTTGTGACATTCGACCGTGCGCTTGCCGCGACTTACGACTTATGACTTACGACTAAAAAACACTTTTAAGGGTGATTTTCTAAAATCCGCGTAATTCGTACCAATCCGCGTAATTCGTACAAACAAAAAAAATCGCAAAAAGTATTTGTAATTAAAAAATATTGTTTTATATTTGTGCCATTAATATGCTTCTTTGACGTATTGGAATTGATATATTAAAAATATATCGCTTTGACTTTTATTCTGCGTAAATGTCGAAATGTGGAAAATT
>JAIROQ010000152.1 GCA_031257455.1 Prevotellaceae bacterium
GTGATAATAATGTGTTTTGGTCCCGGTTGCAGGCAGTGCTGCAGCCCGCCTGTGCCGCCGATAGAATCCTGGTACGCGCCGGTATGGAAGAACCCGATGTATTGCGGCGTTTCATCGTGGGGGAATATTTTGGGCAAGAAAATCGCGTTGGCGTGCGATTCCGCGTTATAATAATCCTGGCTGTCGCACGTCAGCCCGCCGAGGAATACGCGGTGATATTCGCGCTCCCAATTATTCACGGGCAACAGGATAAAACGTTGCTTAATAGCCCACGTGTCGGGCAGGGTGGTCATAAAAGAACTGTCAATCATATACCAGCGTTCGCGGTCGTTTTGCTGCTTTTGCCCCAATATTTGATAAATAATCGCGCCGCTTTCGCCTACCGTGAAACTTCCGAATTCACTAAAAATATTCGGTTCGTCAACTCCGTGTTGATTACATATACTCTTTATTTGTGCAATTATTTCTTCCGCCATATACTCGAAATCATAATCAAAAGCCATCGAGTTTTTAATCGGGAAGCCGCCGCCGATGTTCAGCGAATCCAAATCGGGGCATATTTTTTTGAGACTGCAATACACGCTGACACACTTGGAAAGTTCGTTCCAGTAGTACGAATTATCGCGGATACCGGTGTTAATAAAGAAGTGCAGCATCTTCAATGAAAATTGCTGGTCTTTGGCAATTTTATCCTTATAGAACGACAAAATATCGCTGTACCGGATGCCCAGCCGAGAGGTATAAAAGTCGAATTTAGGCTCTTCTTCCGCAGCAATCCGGATGCCCAGTTTACATGGTTGGGTAACATATTTGCGCAACAGGTCTAATTCCGCCATATTATCAAGTACCGGAATAGTATTCTCCCATCCGTTGTTTATCAACCCGGCAATGTTTTCTATATACAGGTCTTTTTTAAATCCGTTGCACACAATATAGCGGTCTTTCGCCACCAGCCCCTGCTCGTGGAGCGCGTCAATCAGGTTGATGTCAAAGGCCGATGACGTTTCGATATGAATGTCGTTCCGGAGCGCTTCTTCGAGTACAAACGCAAAGTGAGAACTCTTGGTACAGTAACAGTACGCATAATCCCCCTGGTAATCGACTTTGGCCATCGCCACATTAAACATCCGTTTAGCGCGTTGGATTTGCTGACTTATTTTAGGCAGGTAGCTTATTCGGAGAGGCGTTCCGTACTGCTCAATAAGCTCCATCAGCGGCACGTCATTAAAGTATAATTCGTGGTCTATGGTTTTAAATTCCTGTTGCGGAAACTCAAAACTTTGTTCGATTAAGTCAATATATTTATTCTTCATGATAAAATGTAATGTAGTTACTTTATAAATAAAACGACAATGTAATTATATTGGATTTATAAAAATCCGGCACAAAAGTACAAAAAAAAATGAAGATTGGAGGAGGGGCTAATGTGAGTAATTACGGATTTATAGATTTACGGATTTACAGATTGGGCTTGCGCCAATTTAAAGATTTAAAAATTTAAATTGATGCGCCAGCAACTCATACCCTCATGCTGGATTGCTTCGCTTCGCTCGCAATGACACAGTGGCGTCAGCCAAATCTGTAAATCCGTAAATTCGTAAATCTGTAAATTATTAAACCTGCTTACAGCGACTGTTTGCTTTCGACCGTTACTTCGGGGGCGGTTTTCTTAATCATTCCTTGCAGGGCAACGCCGGGACCCAGTTCCACAAAGTCTGTAGCGCCATCGGCTACCATGTTTTGAATAATCTGCGTCCAGCGGACGGAGGCGGTGAGTTGGGCTATCAGGTTTTCCTTGATTTGTTCGGGCTTGGTGCTGGGCTTGGCGTCTACGTTCTGGTACACCGGGCAACGCGGCGACTTGAAAGGCGTAGCATGGATAGCGGCTTCCAGTTCCTGCCGTGCCGGCTCCATCAGCGGCGAATGGAATGCGCCGCCTACCGGCAGCAGCATGGCGCGTTTAGCGCCGGCGGCTTTCAGTTGCACGCAGGCGGCTTCCACCGCAGCTACCGTGCCGGAAATAACCAGTTGTCCCGGGCAATTGTAGTTGGCGGGAACAACAATACCGTCAATTTTACGGCAGATTTCTTCGGTCTTATTATCGTCCAATCCGATTATGGCGGCCATCGTGGAAGGCTGCTGTTCGCAGGCTTTTTGCATGGCTGCAGCGCGGGCGGCGACTAATTTCAGTCCGTTTTCAAAGCTCATTGCGCCGGCGGCGACTAAGGCGGAAAATTCGCCCAGCGAATGTCCGGCAACCATTTTCGGGACAAAGCCCGGCAATATTTTTGCCAGAATAACCGAATGTAAAAATACGGCCGGTTGCGTGACTTTTGTTTGCTTCAAGTCATCGGCGCTGCCGGCAAACATGCTGTCGGTAATACGGAATCCGAGCAGGTCGTTGGCCTGTTCAAACAGTTCCTTTGCCTGTGGCGCTTGCTCGTACAAGTCCTTGCCCATGCCGGTAAATTGCGCTCCCTGACCGGGAAATACAAATGCTTTCATTGTTTTAAATTTTTAAAATGGACGCAAAGATACGTTTTTCTCCGAATATGAAAAAATCTGTCTTCGTCAAAAGAGCGGGGTAAGTTCTATCACCAAATGCAACGGAAATAAGAAAAAAATTGCAAAAAGTATTTGCAGATAAAAAATATAATGATTACCCGTATATATACCTAAACTCATTTTTATAAGAGACACAGGCTATAAGCAAGCGATTAAAAAGAGCTTCACCAAAGTAGCGGCGGTTGAACTTGTAACAAAATTCATCAAGATATTTTTGTAAA
>JAIROQ010000194.1 GCA_031257455.1 Prevotellaceae bacterium
TTTCCGTCCAGTCGCTGCATGACTCGGCTGCCATCAGCAGCCCTGTTAACAGTAGTATTATCTTTTTCATTGTTGTTTATTTGTTTATTTGTTGAGTTGTTGAACTGTTGAACTGTTGAACTGTTGAGTTGTTGAACTGTTGAACTGTTTATGGGCTGACGCCAACTCAACAGTTCAACAACTCAACAACTCAACAACTCAACAACAACTCATAACTCATGCGAATCAGCAGTAGAAAATGAATGATGATTTACGCAGTGCCTTTGTCCGTAGGATAAAATAGCAAGATTTAGAGAAAGGCAAAACAACCTTGCGGGACGTTTCCGCACCGTTGCGGAAAGGCAAAACAACCTTGCGAGACGTTTCCGCAACGTTGCGGAAAGGCAAAACACCCTTAGTAGCGGAGAGCACACAACACCTTCATACCGCTTGTGCTACTAAGGGTGTTATGAGGTATGATGTATGATGTATGAACGTAGGGGCGTTGCGTGCAACGCCCTATAATCAACAAATCAACACATCAACAAATCAACAAATCAACACATCAACAAATCAACACATCAACAAATCAACAAATCAACACATCAACACATCAACAACTCAACACTACCAGTCTATGGTATACAGTTTATCCGTTTTGGCCGTCCGTTTAGACCGTTTGCGGCCGGTAATCACAAAGTCCACGAGGGCGCGGCCGCTGTCCACATGCGCCACGCGAACGGTCAGCCGGTGTCCTATCCGGTAAAAATTCCCTGTCGTCTTTCCCTGTATAATATACTGGTCGGCGTCCAGTTCATAGCAGTCGTCAAGGAGGCTTTTCAGCATCACGCGGCCGCGAATGCCGGTATCGTCCAGCGTTACCGACAGTGTCGTGGGCGACACGTGCGTGATGATACCGTCAAATTCCTGTCCCACTTTATCGCTTAAATATTCCGCCGCTTTTTGCCGCTCTATACAATCTTCCAGCGCTTTTGCTTTTTCACGCATGAAATTAAAATGCTGGCAGGCCGTTTCGTAATTGAAGATATTGGTACGCACGGAACGGTCAATAAATTCGCCGGTCAGCAACCGGTGCACGACTATGTCCATATAACGGCGGATGGGCGAAGTAAAATGCGTGTAATGGTCAAACGACAAAGCGAAATGGCGGCGGGGTACAGGGCTGTACTTCCCGCATGCCATGGAACGTATGGACAGGTTTATGAAAAGCATTTCTTCCTGTTCCCCTTCGAGGCGGGACATAAAGTCGGAAATGCTTTTGGCAATCGTCCGGCTGGTGGTGCTGTTCGGTATGCTGTCGCCCCTGAGGGTATGGCCATAATTCATGGCGACCCGGCGCAATTCATCAAACATGTGTTTATTCGGCATCCCGTGCGTACGATATACGAACGGCATCCGTCTCCGGGCGGCTATCTCCGCCACGTTGCGGTTGGCGAGCAACATAAATTCTTCAATCAGCTTCATCGATTCAATGCGTTTGTGCGGCTTCACGCTAATGACTTTGCCCATTTCGTCAAATTCAAAATGCAGTTCCGGGCGGTCGCTGAAAGTGATAGCGCCATCGGCATGGCGGGCTTTCCGCAGTTGCTGCGACAGCGCATACAGCGTCCGCAGTTCCCCGTCAAATTCGCCGGACGCGCCGTCTATCAGTTGCTGCGCTTCATCGTAAGTAAACTGCCGTTGCGAGCGTATAATGGTTTTGGTAATTTTCCGGTGGATTACTTTTGCCTCGCTGTTTATTTCAAACAGTATGGAAAAGGCGAGCTTGTCCATCCCGGCAAACAGGGAACAGCCGTGCGTTACGGTATCCGGGAAGAGCGGCAATATCCGGTCGGGCAGGTACACGGAGGTAGTGTACTGGTATGCGCGTTTATCAAGCACAGAGCCGGGTTTTATGTAATGCGTCACATCGGCGATATGGACGCCGATTTCCCAGTTTCCATTCTCCAGCGGGCGGATAGAAAGGGCGTCATCCACGTCTTTTGTGCCGTCCGGGTCGACAGTGAATGTCGGCACGCCGCGCAGGTCAAGGCGGGTAGCCACGTCTGCCGGCATGATAGCAAACTTGATGGCTGCCGCCGCTTCTTCTTCTTCGGGACTGAAATCGGTCGGGAAATTATTCCGTTGCAGGAGCGTTTGTGTTTCCACGTACTCCGTATCGGTTTCGCCGAGTATCTTTATTACCTTGGCGGCGACAGTTTCTTCATGATGCCTCTGCGGCTGCAGTTCGACTATGACCCGGTCGCCGTCTTCGGCATTTTTGATGCAGGTCAACGGGACAACCACCGTCCGGAACAGTTCGCGGTTGATAGGGGTAAAATACGCCTTGTGCGCCAACACCTCGAGGTTGCCTACCAACCGGCGTTGGGCAAATTTGATGACGCTCACTACTTCTGCTTCTAAAAAGCCTTGCGCCTTCCGGCGGATTTTTACATTGACCGTATCGCCATGGGACGCCCCATGCAATTGTCCCGGAAAAATATACACCGGCAGTTTATAATTACCGGAAATCAATGCCGGTTTGTCGGGCTGCGATAAATCCATTACGCCCGTGATACGGCGGTAATCGTGCAGGCTGAATTTTCCCGGATAGGGCTGTTCGATTTTTCCTTTCAGCAGAAGGTGGCGTATAGCCTCGTCAATGGCGCATTGACCGTCAATAGTGTCCATGCCCAAATCACGCGCCAGCTCGTAGGCGGTAAAATTCCTGTAAAAGCCGATTTCAAACACGCGCAACAGCCTTGCGGCAATGCGGCGTTCAAACCGGCGGGGAAACAGGAATTTTTTCCACCACGGGCGCGACGATGATTTGGATAAAAATGTTGAGAGGCTTCGTAAACCGTTGAAGGGTTTACCCGCCATCTGCTACTTACTGCTCGTAAAGTAAGTATTTATGATTTCCTTTTGGAATAGTTCCGGGCGGCGGTATCGGCGCCCGTACGGGATAAAGAGATGAATGTTTCATATTCGTTTGTGTTTGTTTGTTGGGTACAAAGATGCAAAAATTTCCGGATATATGAAAATTTTTTTAGTGGCGACTGACGATATGCGATTTGCGACTTTTCGATGTTCGATATTCGACTTTTCGGTACTCGATTTGCGACTTTTCGATACTTGACCCTGCATTTGTCGCCATTTTCCACTTTCCAGTAAGTCGTCATTGCGAACGAAGCGAAGCAATCCAGCATGAGGTATGAGTTGCTGACGCGCCAGCCCAATTAGTCACATTAGCACATTAGCACATTATCACATTAGCACATTAGCATTGTTATTTAAAAAAATAGTTGTAATTTTGTCCTGTAACTAATTTTTTAATAATCTAAAAAATACTCATTATGGAAACAAAGAAATTGAAACAAATTGCCCAGGACCTGAAAGCGAAAATCGACACCGGCCTCCGGCAGGACGGTACGGAAATCCAATGCCTCCCGACCTATATCACGCCCAAGACGGCCGACATCAACGGGCAGGCGGTGGTGCTCGATTTGGGCGGCACGAACTATCGCGTGGCGCGGGTGGATTTTGTGAAAGGGAAACCCGTTATTCATCCCGAAAATGGCTGGAAAAGGGATTTGTCGGAAATGAAAAACGAAGGATTTACGGAACAGGACCTCTTCAAAGCGCAGGCCGACCCGATTGGGGAAATCAATATCAGCGAAAATATTCCTGTGGGCTATTGCTTTTCCTATCCGGCCGAGTCCCTGACCGATGGCGATGCGCGGCTGCTGCGCTGGACAAAAGGCGTGGACATTAAAGAAATGTTGGGCAAACCGGTAGGCAAGCCCCTGCTCGATTACCTGAAACATAAAAAGAACCTCGAATTTAGCGGTATCAAAGTGATTAACGACACGGTGGCAAGCCTCTTTGCCGGGCTGACCAAAAGCGGCTACGATGCGTACATCGGCCTGATTGTCGGCACAGGCACGAATATGGCGGCTTTCATGCGGTCGGACAAAATCGGCAAATTAGACCCTGCCCGGCAAACCGGCGATTTCATTCCCGTCAACCTCGAATCGGGCAATTTCCACCCGCAGCACCTGACCGTATATGACGAAATCGTGGACGCCAATTCTGACAACAAAGGTGCGCAACGCTTCGAGAAAGCCATTTCGGGCATGTATCTGGGCGAAATTTTCAAGTCGGCTTTTCCGCTGGACGAGTTTGAAGAAAAATTCGATGCGCAGAAATTGACGACCATGCTGAGTTATCCGGCGGCTTACAAGGAAGAATATGTGAAAACGGCGCGCTGGCTTTATGAACGCTCGGCGCAGCTGGTGGCTGCTTCGCTGGCGGGGTTGCTCCTCGTGTTGCTCTCGCACGATGCATCCGTGAAGAAGGTACTCCTCACGGCCGAAGGCAGCCTCTTCTGGAGTCATAACCGGAACGGGAAAAACTATGCGGAAATGGTACTGGAAGCCCTCCACCACCTCCTCGCAGAATTTGGACACCCAACCGTAAAAGTAGAAATCCTCCAAATGGACAATGCCAATCTAATCGGCACAGCTATTGCCGCACTGTCTTAATGTGACTAATGTGCTAATGTGACTAATGTGCTAATGTGACTAATTGGGCTGACGCGTCAGCAAATTAGAAATTAGAAATCAGAAATTTCGTATCTTTGCGGGAAAATTGCATGCCATGAATGTAACAACACAAAAACTGGACATTATCCATTGGGTAACGGAACTCACCGACCATGCCACACTGGGCTTACTTGGCAGTATTAAGGAACGCAGCACACGCAGGCAGGATTGGTGGAATACGTTATCGGTAGCCGAGCAGGCGTCTATAGAACAAGGGCTACTTGATGTGGCAGACGGCAATCTTACGCCTCATTCGGAAGTAAAAAAACGATATGAACACTGGCTTGACAATTGAATGGACTGCCGAAGCCCAAAGCAGGCTGAATGCTGTTTTTGATTATCTGGAAAATCATTGGACGCCTCGTGAAGTCAAAAAATTTGCCCAACGTTTAGAAGAGGCATTATCTCTCATTATAAAATTCCCGTTCATATATCCGGCAAGATTTAATAATCGGCAAAATCCTGCATCCCTCAACGTGTAACCCTGTTCGGACAAGGTTTTCCCCCAAAAAATTGAAAGTGGAAAGTTGAAAATGTTTTTTAGTTATGAGTTATGAGGTATGAATTATGAGTCGCGACAAGCGCAAGTGGCGCAAGCCTAATTAGTCACATTAGCACATTTTCTTCGGCGTCAGCCCAATTAGTCACATTAGCACATTAATCACATTAGCACATTAATTCCTAATTCTTGCAACCTGCACTTGAAATTACCCATTCTTGTCCATAGGGTATTGCTGTACTTAGCGCACTACGCTTAACTTTTTTTCGTACCTTTGCGTAAATTTTTGCGCTTATGGTAAACAATGATTGGAAAAGCCGTTTGGGAATGGTCTATTCTACCAGTCCCGATTTTGTTTATGAGCGGGAACAACGTCAGGAGCAGGCAACATTGCCGCCGGCGCAACAAAAGTTGGTAGTAACCATTGATCGCCGGCGCCGGGCGGGAAAGCAGGTAACATTAGTAAGCGGTTTTACCGGCCGGGATGACGATTTGCAAACACTTGCCAAAACGCTGAAAACCCAGTGCGGTGCGGGCGGCACGGCAAAAGACGGTGAAATATTATTGCAGGGCGATTTCCGTGACCGTTTGGTAACATTGC
>JAIROQ010000206.1 GCA_031257455.1 Prevotellaceae bacterium
TTGCAAAGATAAACAATTTTCTTTGTTAAACAATCATGTTTGATAGAAAAAAAATGAGCAAAGAACTTGTTCTAAAAGAAATTGGATTAAAAATCAGGGAAATGCGAAATGTTAAGAATTTTTCATTAGTAGAATTCTCTGATAAATTGGATATTGAATATAACAATTTAATAAGAATTGAAAAGGGACGGACAAATTTAACAATCGGAACGTTACTAAAAATTTGCCAAGCGCTGGATGTAAATTTGCCAACCCTCGTAGATGTGGAAGCCGGTCATTTTGCTAAAGGGAAGAAAATGGGTAGCTCTACAAAAAATGTTTGACTTTGTAAAAATGGAAAGAAACATTATTATTAAGGTATATTCAAAGCATCAGTAAATACTGCGCATCAAAGGAAAATCAACCGGAAAAAGGCGTTGGAAATTTTTTCTTATTTCAGTTGCATGGACTATTTGAATTTATTTCCACGTTTCCAGCGTTACTTTTTCGCCATCGAACACGGCATATTCGCAGCCTTTGAGCCATTCGCCGAGAATGGTCAATTGCGTCTGTTCGCCGGCCTGCCACTGGACAGGCGTGTGGAAATGTCCAAAAATAAATTGATGTACCGGATGTGTCCGACAATATTGTTCGGCAAACCGTACGATAGGTTCTTCTTCGCCCCTGAACGGGATGGCAATGCCTTTCGAGAGCCTGCTGTGGCGCGACCAACGATGCGCAAATGCCACGCCCCAGCGCGGATGAATGGCAAGAAAACATTTTTGAAATACGCGGTTGGTAAATATCCACCGTAAGCGGCGATAGCCTTTGGCCGGTTGTCCGGCATTATCGCCATGCGCAAGATAGAAATTTTGCTGCCCCAAAGTTATTTCCAACGGCGCATGATGTACGGTGATGCCTGTTTCTGCCGGCAGGTAATCAAATATCCACAAGTCGTGATTGCCCGGAAAAAAATGTACGGGAATGCCTTTGTCCGTCAATTCCGCCAATTTGCCCAACGTACGTGTAAACCCGCGCGGAACAACGGTTTTATATTCACACCAGAAATCGAAAATATCGCCTAACAGGAAAATTGCGGCAGCATCATTTTTTATTTCATCAAGCCAACGCACAAAATGCCGTTCCCGCGTGCGGGAGTCGCCTACCGCCGATAATCCCAAGTGCGTATCCGCTGCAAAATAATACTTCATGTAGTGGGGAAAGTTAAGGTAGTAACATCACCTGGTCGCTTTAATAATTTCTTTCTCTATTTCCTGACTTGACAGGTTGGCGGCTACAATATCGCCTGCTTTGTTGATAAGAAATGCGGACGGGAATTTTGTAACATTATAGGTACGCAGTACGGGGGACGCAGCGCCTAAACCATCGCATACATTTATCCATGGCAGTTCCTGGTCGGCGACAGCTTTTGCCCATAATGTCTTGTCCGTGTCGAATGCCGCCTGATAAATCGCCAGTCCTTTCGGATGATATTTTTCATACAATGTTTTCAATTCGTTGTTGTACATCAATTGCGATTTATCAGTCGATACCCAGAAATAAAGTAAAATCACGTTCCCTTTAAGAGACGACAGGGCTACCATCTGCGCCGACACATCCGGTAACTTCATATCTATGAATCCGGCTTCGGACGCCGTTTCCACTTTTGCCAGCAGTTCCATTTGCCGGAAACGGTATTCGTATTCATCGCGCAACGCCGCTATGTATTCGGACGAGGGATAATGCACTTTCAGCGAATCATACGCCATTCTAAAATAAACGGCGTCTTCATTGCGCGAGAAAACCGGCAATCCGTTGGGCAGCGACTGATTTAATGCGGCTACGCAGGCCAGCGATTTTATATTTTTTACGATAAACTGCACTGCCTGCCGGTACTGTTTTACATATACGTCCCCCAGTTCCCTGTTCCATTTATCGGGAATAGCGGCGTTGCCCGCACGCGCCTGTTCCGCATTGACCAGCGCCATCAGGGAATCGAAACGGTGGGACGATTCAAGCAAACGCCTGTTCAATGATTGCAACAACGCAGATTCTTCAGAGCCTTCCACCGTATAATTATAGTCGCCTTTCTTTGCGCTGATAACAATGTGTTCGTTTTCCTTTACCAATAGCGATACGCGCGCCGATGAATCAATAGAAACAGATACAAAGGCCGGCGCAAACTGTTTGCCCGGTTGTTTAATTTTGTACCGGAAGCATCCGCGTGCGTCTGCGCGCAGGGTATCCAGCAAAAGTTGCGTAACCGCGCCCTGCCGTATCAATGTGATTTTTGCGTTTGCGCCATTCTCGATGCAACCGCTGACGGTCGCTGAAGGCTGGCTGCAAGCCGCTGCCAAGAGCGGCGCTATGATGAATAAAAAACGTTTCATGGTTGGATTTCTAATTTCTGATTTCTAATTTTTCTTGACACGCATGTTCGCTTTACGCTTCACGTTTTACATTTAACTGATACGCACTGCTGATTTTCCCGGCCAGTGCGGTCATTTCTTCGGGCAGCAGTTTTAATTTCGGTTTACGGAAATCCACATCCGACTCGCCGTTCAACGGCACCAGGTGGATGTGCGCATGCGGCACTTCCAGCCCCAATACGACCACGCCGATGCGCTTGCATGGCACACTGCGCCGGATGGCCTCCGCCACCCGTTGCGCAAACTGGAACAAATCGCCCAGCAATGCCGGCGGCAAATCGAAAAGATAATCGGTTTCCTGTTTCGGTATCACCAGCGCATGTCCTTTGGCCAGCGGGTTGATGTCAAGAAATGCATAAAAACGGTCGTCTTCCGCCAGCTTGTAACTGGGGATTTCGCCTTGCACGATTTTAGTAAAAATGGTACTCATTATTTTTTATTTTTAGACGTAACTATTAAATGGGACGCTATTTTGAAATATTCATAATTTCAAATTTAATAATTCCGGACGGGACTTGTACCTCGACAACTTCCCCTTTTTTCTTTCCCAGCAGGGCTTGCGCAATGGGCGTGCCTACCGCCAGTTTTCCTTCCTTGATGTTTGCTTCGGTTTCGGTGACCAATGTATATTCCATAACAGCTTTAGTCGCCACATTTTTTATTTTCACTTTCGTGAGGATTTGCACTTGCGAGAGGTCAATACGTGATTCGTCCAGCACACGCGCAGTGGCCACCATATTTTCAAGTTTGGAAATTTTCATTTCCAACAATCCCTGCGCTTCTTTTGCGGCGTCGTATTCCGCATTTTCCGACAGGTCGCCTTTATCGCGCGCTTCGGCTATTTGCCGCGATATTGCAGGGCGTCCCACATTTTTCATTTGTTCCAATTCAGCCCGCAAACGTTGCAAACCTTCTTCCGTTACATAGTGTACTTTTGCCATAAAACAATACTTTCAAAGATGTTTTTTCAATAAAAGAGAAGAATTCCGAACTGCCGGAACTCTTCTTGCATTACAAAGATACGACTTTTTTTTAATATAAAAAATATTGGGGAAAATACTTTGAGAAAATCAGAACTCAATTGACTATTTTTTTATTGACTATTGACTATTGACTATTTTTGCTGACGCGCCAGCCAACTCATATCTCATAATTCATAACTCATGCAAATCAGCAGTTAAAGTTGCCCTACAGGCAATGAACAATTCCCGGTTTATTTATCTTATTTTTCAACTGCCGATTCGCATTTCTCACAAAAAAAGCCGGCGGAACTGCCGGCTTTTTTTGTGTTCCATTTACAATCTATTCGGCAATAATTTCAAATTTGAAACGTGCCTTAATGTCGCGGTACAATTTTGCTTCGGCTTCATACATGCCCACTTCTTTCACATTGTCTTCGCCAATGATGCCTATTTGCCGGCGGTCAATTTCAAAACCTTTGGCGGCAAGGGCTTCTGCAATTTGAATATTATTGACGGAACCGAAAATTTTTCCGGTGCTGCTCACTTTTGTGCCGATGGCTACGGTAATTCCTTCGAGTTTCGCGGCCAATGTCCGTGCCGTTTCCTGTAGTTTTGCTTCTTTGTGCGCACGTTGTTTCACATTTTCGGCATGTACTTTCTTTGCCGCCACAGTAGCTAATGTGGCATAGCCTTTCGGGATAAGAAAATTCGTGGCATAGCCGTTGCGCACCGTTACGATGTCGTCTTTAAGTCCTAAATTAGGGACGTCCTGTTTTAAGATAATTTCCATACTTTTTCCTCCGCTAAATTATTTCAACAAATCGGTTACGTAGGGCAGCAATGCCAGATGGCGTGCGCGTTTCACCGCTTGCGATACCTTGTGCTGGAATTTCAATGACGTGCCGGTGAGGCGGCGCGGTAGAATTTTGCCTTGTTCGTTCAAGAATTTTTTCAGAAATTCCGCATCTTTGTAATCTACATATTTGATGCCGGCTTTCTTGAAACGGCAATATTTTTTCTTCTTCAAATCTACGGTCGGCGGATTCAAAAAACGAATTTCATTGGGTGTTTGTTGTGGTGTACTCATGATTATTCCTCCTCTTTCTTAACGGTTTTTTCTGCTTTTTCCGCTTTCTTTTCGGCGCGTACGGTGCGGCGTTTTTCGGCATACGCTACGGCATGTTTATCCATGCTGAACGTTAAATAGCGGATGATACGTTCATCGCGGCGATACTGTATCTCCAATTTTTCAATGAACGAAGGCTCCGCCTGAAATTCGAACAAGTGATAAAAACCGGTGGTTTTTTTCTGAATCGGGTAGGCCAGCTTTTTCATACCCCAGTCTTCCTCGTGCACAATCACCCCCTTATTTTCGGTGATGAAGTTACGATACTTTTTTACCGCTTCCTTTACCTGGCTGTCAGATAAAACGGGAGTTGCAATGAAAACGGTTTCGTACTGTTTTAACATGACTCTGTTTGTTTTTGTTAATATTTTTTTTTAAAAAGGGTTGCAAAGGTAATAAAAAAAATAGAGATACCAAAATAAATGCAGCCTGTGGGTGCAATTAGGCTGATGCCTTTGAGTTTTGAATTTTGAATAAGCTGGCGCGCCAGCAAATCAGAAATTAGAAATTAAAAATTAGAAATCATGTTACCCCTGCCGATTGCGGGAAGGATTATCTTCGTTTGTAAACGGCACAAAATACGTGGCCAAAAAAGCCGGAATGGTAGCGACTAATACAAATACGAAAAAATATTTATACCCTAACCAAGTGCTTATCCATCCGCTCATCATGCCGGGAAGCATTACGCCCAAATTCATAATGCCGGTGGCAAAAGCATAGTGCGCCATCTGGTATTTACCGGGCGATACCTGCTGCATCATAAACAGCGTAAGGCCTACGAACCCGAAGCCATAGCCGAAATATTCAAATATGATAGCGCCGGAAATCAACCATCCGTCCGCCGGCTGGTAAATCGCCAGCAATAAATACACTACAAAAGGAATATTGAACGCGCAGCACAGGGAAAACAGCGTTTTCTTCAATCCTCTGGCGGAAATATAATACCCCGCCAGCAATGAGCCGGCGACAAATGCCATCGCGCCGAATGTGCCGTAATACAGTCCGATTTGCTCTTCCGACAAGCCCAGTCCCTGTTTCTCTACAGGCGCATTGAGGAACAGCGGCACGATTTTCATCACAAATCCTTCGGCAAAGCGGTAAAGGATAATGAACGCAATATACCAAACAATATGCTTTTTGGTGAAGAAAGTACGGAGGACTTCCCACAGGTTATCCAGCGTATCGCGGAAGGAATGTACCTTGCCGGCCGCCTGTCCGCCCGAAGGCAGCGCCTTGCTGTGATAGACGCCCAGCAATAACATCAGCGTCCCGCAGGCGGCCATGATAACCATCCATGCATACACGTTGCCGATACGTCCCATCAGGAAACCGGCCATATAGACCAGCCCGCCCGTAGCCACGACCTTTGCGAGGTTATAGAAAGCGCCCTGCCATCCGATATATTTGGCCTGTTTGGTTTCGCTCAGTTCGGTCATATACACGCCATCGGTGGCAATGTCGTGCGTTGCGCCGCTGAATGCAATGATGAAGAGCAATGCCACTGCCACCGCAAAGAAAGAAGGCAATTGCAGGGACAATGCCACCAGTCCGAACGCTATGCCGGTAGTGATTTGCGTCAGCACGACAAAAAATTTCTTTGTCCGGAACATTCCGAGAAATGGACTCCATAACGGTTTGAGCGTCCATGGGAGCATGATGAGCGATGTCCAGAAAGCGATTTGCGTATCGGAAATATCCATGCGCCGGAACATCAGTACCGACACCATATTCAAGACCACGAAAGGCAAACCCATAGCAAAATAAACAGAAGGTATCCAGCAGAGGGGAGAAGTAATCTTTTTATGCATAATTAATGGTTTATAATTTTAAAACGCCAATAATGGCGCGGTTTTTGGGATGCAAAAGTACGGTTTTTTCCCCGAACAAAAAAGCGATATTCGATTTGCGATACTCGATATTCGATATTCGACATTCGATTTGCGACAGTGCGCCTGCCGCCACTTACGACTAACCTTAAACTTTAAACCAGAAACCTGAAACTTTAAACCTGAAATTGCTAATTTTTTCGTACTTTTGTGCTTCAATTTTTTATTATGAACAACGATTATAAACGCTATCTTGTTACATCGGCTTTGCCTTATGCCAATGGGCCGGTGCATATTGGGCATCTTGCCGGCGTATATGTTCCTGCCGATATTTATGTGCGTTACCTGCGGCTTCGCGGCCGGGACGTCCTGTTCATCGGCGGCTCTGATGAACACGGCGTACCCATCACCATTAAAGCGCGCAAAGAAGGCGTAACGCCGCAGGATATTGTCGATAAATACCATCTTATCATTAAAGATTCGTTTGAGCGTTTCGGTATTTCATTCGATATTTATTCGCGCACTACTTCGGAAATCCACCATAAAACAGCGGCGGATTTTTTCCGTAAATTATACGATGACGGGAAATTTATTGAGAAAACATCGGCACAATATTACGATGAAGAAGCCGGGCAATTCCTTGCCGACCGCTATATTATCGGCCAATGCCCGAAGTGCGGAAACGACAGCGCCTACGGCGACCAGTGCGAAAAATGCGGCTCTACGCTCAGTCCGAATGAACTCATAAACCCGCATTCGGCGATTAGCGGCAGCAAGCCGGTATTGCGCGAAACATCGCACTGGTACTTGCCCCTTGACCGCTATGAAACATGGTTGCGCCAATGGATTCTGGAAGAACATAAGGAATGGAAAACAAACGTGTATGGTCAATGCAAATCGTGGCTTGACGCGGGATTACAGCCGCGTGCCGTGAGCCGCGACCTCGACTGGGGCATCCCCATACCGGCGGACGGCGCCGGAGGGAAGGTGCTTTACGTATGGTTTGATGCGCCTATCGGCTATCTTTCCAATACCATTGAACTGCGCCCCAACGATTGGGAAAAATGGTGGAAAGACAGCGATACGAAAATGGTGCATTTCATCGGGAAAGATAATATCGTTTTTCACTGCATCATGTTTCCCGTGATGTTAAAGGCGCACGGCGGTTTCATCTTGCCGGACAATGTACCGGCCAATGAATTTTTAAATCTCCAGAGCGATAAAATTTCCACTACAAAAAATTGGGCGGTATGGCTGCACGAATACTTGGATGAATTTCCGGGCAAAGAAGATGTTTTGCGCTATGTCCTTTGCGCCAATGCGCCCGAAACGAAAGACAGCGAATTTACATGGAAGGATTTCCAGACCCGCAACAATAGCGAACTGGTAGCTATTTTCGGCAATTTCGTGAACCGTGCGGTAGTGCTTACGCATAAATATTTTGACGGGAAAACGCCGCAGGCCGGCACGCTGACGGCCTATGACGAAGCGACATTGAAAGAATTGCCCGCTATCAGGCAGGCGATGGAAGCGCATCTGGAAACCTACCATTTCCGCGAAGCGTTGAAGGAAGCGATGAATCTGGCGCGTCTCGGTAACAAATACCTGACCGAAACAGAGCCTTGGAAACTGGAAAAAACCGACCGGGAGCGGGTAGCAACGGTGTTAAATATTTCCTTGCAAATCTGCGCCAGTTGCGCAATTGCTTTCGAGCCGTTTTTGCCGTTCACGGCAGGAAAATTGCGCTATATTCTGGCGCAAAACAAAGCGGACTGGGAGCAGTTGGCGCGTACCGATATCCTGATGGCGGGGCATAAACTCAACGAGCCGCAATTGCTCTTCAACAAAATCGAAGATGCGGACATTCAAAAACAAATTGATAAATTGAACGCCACCCGCACTGCCGCTACGGATGAAAAAGGCAAGGGAGTGGTTGAACCCCAAAAAACCGCCTGCCGGTACGAAGATTTCCTGAAAATGGATATCCGTACCGCCACCGTGCTGGAAGCGGAGCGCGTGCCGGAAACCGACAAACTGTTAAAACTGAAAATAGCTACCGGCATGGATACGCGTACGATTGTGTCGGGTATCGCCGGGCGCTATACGCCCGGAGAACTCATCGGAAAACAAATTTGCATCTTGGCCAATCTTGAGCCACGCGTCATCAAAGGCATTGCATCGCAGGGCATGATTTTGATGGCGCAGCAGCCGGACGGTAAAATGAAAATCATACATCCCGAAGAACGGATGGACAATGGCGCTGTAGTTAATTGAGAGTTGAAAGTTGAGAGTTGAGAGTGCAGGTGCAAGCCACATTTTCAACTTTCAACTTTCAATTTTTGATTGCTGAAGCGGTAGCGTTGTGCAGTGGAATAAGACTTATTATCGATAACCAACACGCCGTTGTTTACCGGAAACCATGCGCCGGCAGTTTTATTTTCACCGGTATTTTGCAACACTTGTATAGATTGGGCGGGATTTCCGCCGGACACAAGCAATACCACCACTTCGCCGGTTTCCTGATGAACGGCGACATCTAAAATCATCACCACCTCATCGCCGGAAATCAGGATATCGCCGGGTGCGACAGTCGTTGCGGCGCTTGGTTGCAAGTCTTGCGACAGTGTTTGGAAATCGCTGTTGGTAAAAATAAAATTCAAATAACGCCGGAATGTCTGGTAAAGTCGCGGGTTGCTGGGCGTCTTTGTCCAGTAGGTTTTGCGGTTAATCACCAATTTCATGCCCTGCGCCCACTGTTCATAAGGAATAAGTTCCCCGTTGTTAATATGGAAATGAATATCCGGGAACCGTTGTTGCTCGAACAGGTATTCCGCCCAGAGGCGTATGACCGTTTGGGCGTTTTGCTGTAAATTTTTATCGCCGGTATCCATATCGATGACCGCCGCCGGATGGCTTGTGGTATTGGGTACGCCGTCATAAAATTTCACCGGCGTTTTGGGCGGCAATAATGGCAGGTGTTGCAGGAAGAAAGCAAAAGTAGCGGGGGCAGTGTCGGTGCGGTAGTAACCGGATGGAACGCCAAAACGCGCAGCCACTGTTTTACCTTCCGGATGTATACCGCTTTGCGCTACGGATAACAAGGGAAGCAAGTACGATAAAATAAAAACAATATAATATTTGCAGTATAACATCGCTTACAAAGGTACGAAAAAATAGTAGATGTGCTAATGTGACTAATTAATGTGCTAATTTGCTAATGTGACTAATTGGGCTTGCGCCAATTTAAAGATTTAAAAATTTAAAGATTTAAGCTGACGCCGCTGCGCTTGTCGCAACTCATAATTCATACCTCATACCTCATACCTAAAAACCATTTTCCACTCTCCACTTTCACCTAAAAAGCCCCGAAGGGGCGACACGTGAATAACCCCGTGCAAGTGTAGCGAAGCGGAACGCAGCTCGGGGATGCTCGATACCCCCCTGCCTTTCGCGCGGCGCAATACCGGTGCATCGTGGAAAACCCTTGCGCCGCGCGAGGTGCAGGGCGGAGCATGTGGCGCTACTAAGGTTGTTTTGTTATTAAAATAAAGTAGAAATAAGGTTTACGGATTTAGCTACTGACTATTTAATTATTGACTATTGACTATTTTGGCTTGCGCCGCTGCGCTTGCCGCAACTTACGACTTACAACTTACAACTTACAACTTACAACTTACAACTAAAAAACATTTTCCATTCTCCACTCTCCACTCTCCACTCTCCATTCTCCACTAAAAAAATCCCCCCCTAAAAGCAGCAAAAATAACCCCTTAAAAAATTGACCGCCAACCCCCACAAAAGCCCAAAATCATTAATTTTTCACGAATTTCCCAGCGTATAGATGCGCAAAATT
>JAIROQ010000210.1 GCA_031257455.1 Prevotellaceae bacterium
CTTTGTCCGTAGGACAAACATAGCAATAGAAAAATGCCTCCATCACACCAGCTTGTCCGTAGGACATGCATCCCCTACGGGGCGAACTAATGTGCTAATGTGTTAATGCGCTAATGTGACTAATTGGGCTGGCGCGTCAGCAACTCATACCTCATTTTTAATTTTTAATTTCTAATTTGCTGGCGCGTCAGCCTGTCAACAATTCAACAATTCAACAACTCAACAGTTCAACAACTCAACAACTCAACAGTTCAACAACTCAGCAACCGTTTCTGCGGCTTCCTCGATATAGGCGGCCGTACGCACAAGGCCGATTATTCGGTGCTGAGTATTCTCGACCGCTCTCCGCAACTGAGGGGCGCGCCGGTAGAACTGGCCGCCCGCTGGCGCGGACATACCGACCAGGATATTCTGGCATGGCTTGCGGCAATGACCTGCAAATGGTATGACAATGCATTACTTGGCATAGAGGTGAACTCATTGCATCAAAAGGGGGAATCCGACCATAGTTATACTATACTGGATGAGATTGCCGATTACTATGATAACCTGTTTCACCGGACATCGGTAGAGGATATTATGAATAACCTGCCGAAGAAATACGGTTTTCATACGAATAAAGCCTCGAAAGAGATGATACTCGACCGGCTCAATGCGGCGCTCCGTGACGGAGACTATACGGAACGCGATATGGAAGCCATTAACGAATTTAATTGTTTTGAAGAGAAGCCGGACGGGACGAAGGGCGCAGTGGAAGGGGCGAATGACGATATTGTGATTTCGACTGCCGGCGCGGTATGGCTGGCTACTTCCTATATGGAACCGGTGAAATTGATAACCCCGCAGAAACCTTATATAAGAAGAGTATATAATGAAGCAACTTTTTGAGTATTGACTATTTAATTATTGACTATTGACTATTGACTATTTTTGCTGACGCGCCAGCTTATTCAAAATTCAAAACTCAAAATTCAAAATTATGAGTGGCTGGCGCGTCAGCCCAATCTGTAAATCTGTAAATTCGTAAATCATATTGGCGCGTCAGCCAAAATAGTCAATTGTCAATAATTAAATAGTCAATTCTAAGATACTTCCTAACTTCTCCCGTATTTTTTGTATTTTTGTAGCAGTAATAATTCATAAAAGATAAAACGAATGAAAAAAATCATTGTATCTTCCAATGCGCCCAAAGCAGTGGGGCCTTACAGCCAGGCGGTAGAAGCCAACGGTACATTATATATATCGGGACAGTTGCCGATAGATCCGGCTACCGGAAAATTTGCCGAAGGCGGCATCACGGAACAAACGGCACAATGCCTCAAAAATATCGGCGCTATCCTTGCCGCCGCCGGCTATGATTATTCCCATGTGGTCAAATCCACTGTCCTGCTTGCCGACATGAACGACTTTGCCGCCATGAACGAAGTATATGCGCACTTCTATGCCGACCCCTGTCCGGCGCGCGTAGCCTATCAGGTCGCCAAGTTGCCGCTGGGCGCACAGGTGGAAATTGAAACCATAGCCGTGAAATGAAAACCATCGAATGTGTTCCGAATTTCAGCGAGGGGCGCGACAAGGCGGTCATCAGGCAAATTACCGACGTCATAGCATCTGTGAACGGCATACGGTTGTTGAATGTCGAAGCGGGCTTCGGCGCAAACCGCACGGTGGTTACGTTTACCGGCGCGCCGGATGCCGTGTGCGAAGCGGCTTTCCTGTCGGTGAAAAAGGCAACGGAAGTTATTGATATGCGTATGCACCATGGCGCGCATCCGCGCTTCGGCGCTACGGACGTGTTACCGCTGGTTCCCCTGTCCGGCATTACGATGGAGGAAACCGCCGCCCTCGCGCGGGCATTGGGAAAACGTATCGGGGACGAACTCCGGCTACCGGTGTATGCCTATGCCGCCGCCGCATTTGACGAACGCCGCCGCGACCTTGCCTGCTGCCGTTCGGGCGAATATGAAGGACTGGAAGCCAAATTGGCAAAGCCGGAAGGGAAACCCGATTTCGGCCCTGCCGTTTTTGTACCGAAGAGCGGCGCTGTGGCCGTAGGCGCACGCCCTGTCCTGCTGGCTTACAATGTGAATTTGGATATGGCTGACGTGCACCGGGCGCATGACATTGCCTGCGATGTACGCGAGAAAGGCCGCCTCGTACGCGATAGCAACGGCCATGAACTCCGGCAACCCGGATTATTGCAAGCAGTGAAAGCTATCGGATGGTATATCGAAGAATACGGCAAGGCGCAGGTATCAATGAACCTGTGCGACCTTGCCGTTACGCCGTTGCACGTGGCATTCGATACGGTCTGCGAGCGGGCGCAGGCACGGGGATGCCGCGTTACGGGTTCGGAACTGGTCGGCATGACGCCGCTGCAAGCATTGCTGGATGCCGGAAAATATTTTTCGGAAAAACGGCAACTCCCTGCCGGCGCAAATAAAGAAGAGCTTATCGCCGTTGCCGTCCGCGCTATGGGGCTGGACGAACTGACGCCTTTTGTTCCCGAAAAAATTTTGATGTGATATTAGTTGTAAGTCATAAGTCGTAAGTCGCTGACGCGACTATTGCCGGCGCGACTTACAACTTACGACTTACAACTTACGACTAAATAATTATGGCCAAAATAAAATTCAAAGACACCGTTGCGAACTATGAGCGAATACTGGCGGATTTAAAGAATAAAAAATACCGGCCGGTATATCTGCTGATGGGCGAAGAAGCATACTACATCGACCAAATCGGCAATTACATTGCACAACATGTACTGGAGGAAGCCGAGCGCAGTTTCGACCAGCTTATCCTGTACGGAAAAGACACTACCGTGCCGCAGTTGATTGACACGGCGCGCCGTTTCCCGATGATAGCCGGCCGGCAGGTCGTGATTGTGCGGGAAGCGCAAGACCTGAAAAAAATCGAATTGCTGGAAGCCTACGTAAAGCAACCGCCCGAAAAGACTATGTTAGTATTATGCTACAAGGGCAAGGCGGTGGACAAGCGCACGTCATTTTATAAACAAACGGTGAAAAACGGCGAAATACTGGAAACCGACCTGCTTTACGATAATGAATTAGTCGAATGGATAACCGGTTACCTGAAACAAAAAAACTGTGCCATTGACCCCAAAGCAAGCGCCATACTGGCCGAACACTTGGGTGCAGACCTTTCCAAAATCGCTAACGAGCTGGATAAACTCTTTACCGTGCTGCCCAAAGACAACAAGTGCATCACTGCCGAACATATTGAGAAAAACATCGGAATCAGCAAAGACTACAACACCTTTGAACTGAACAACGCCATTACCAAACGCGATATATTGACGGCTAACCGCATTATACAACACTTTGCGCACAACCCCAACGAGTATCCGATAGTCTTTACCATTAACATGCTGTTCATGGAATTTTCGCGCATACTGAAACTGCATTTTTTGAAACGCGCATCAGGAGGCTATGTGTCGCCGGGGGATACGGCAGCGGAATTGGGCATTAACCCGTTTTTTGTGCGCAATTATGAGCAGGCCGCCGCCATTTATCCTATGGGAAAAACATTGCAGGTTATTGCGCTCCTCCGCGAATACGACATGCGCAGCAAAGGATTTGACAATGGCGAAGCCTCGCATGGCGACCTCCTGCGCGAACTGGTGTTTAAAATATTGCACTGACGGGTAAAAAAAAATTACCGGATTAAATAAAAAAAAATTCATATATTTGTACATTATTTATAAATTAAAATTTAACAACATGAAAAAAATACTTTTGGTGTTATTGATGTTCGGAGCAACACAATTGACCGCACAAAACAAGGAAAAGGAAAAACTGCAAAAAAAACTGGCGAAAAGCGATGAAGAAATCGCCGATGCCAAAAAGGGAGCGGACGCCAAAACATGGCTTAACCGCGCTACGCTCTTTATGGAAGCCTACGAACTTCCTGTCAAAAACGTGATGATAGGAATGCCGCAATTACAAATAAAAACCATCCTGAAAGATGAAAAATCCAGAACAGACAATATCGAACTGGATAGCACATCCTACGAAATCCTGCGCTTTCCCGACAAAGACCTGTACTTTAATCCTGCCGGATTACTGGCTTTTTGGCAAGTGAAAGACCTGGCTACGGACGAACCCTTAATCAAGGCTTATGGCGCTTACGACAAGGCCTACGAATTAGACGTCAAGCAAAGCAATATTAAAAAAATCAGCGAAGGATTGGAATTCCTGTCGATAAAACTGAACACGGAAGCGGCTACCGCCTACACGCTGGAAAAATATGAAGATGCACTGCGTTATTTTGAAACATCCCTCCAATGCTCCGGCCATCCGGCTGTCGGGATTATTGACACGTTGATTATTTATAACGTAGCCTTTATTTCCCGCCTGGTGAATGACGATGATAAAGCGTTGAATTATTTCAGCAAATTGATAGAACTCGGCTACGAAGCAGACGGAAATGTGAATGCCAGCTATGCCGCCCTGCTGCAGGCGAAGGGCGACTCTTTACAAGCCGGCGACGTGTTGGCGCAGGCCTTTTTGAAGTATCCGAA
>JAIROQ010000211.1 GCA_031257455.1 Prevotellaceae bacterium
GAACTGCCCCCCTGCATCGACCATGTATTTCCACTTTAACGGATGAAACGGCATTGGTGTGAAATCAGTGGAATAAACTAACTCGCAGTTCACGGCGAATTGATTGTTGTGCGATGAAATCCTGATGATAGTAAGGCATAATGATTTTAGGAAGCAGGATGTTTGCTTCTATTGCATAAACTGTTTTTGCAAAAATTACTGTTGGCGGTAGCAGCGCCATTCAACAGTTTATTTATTTCGCCAGCAACGGACTTCAGAACGCCATAGCCCGCCGAAAGGTGTGTAGCATGTCTGAACGTCATACTCCCAGTCTATAATTAATCCACTGTGATTATGGTAAGCGTATTGGTAGTACCAGCAAGTATATTGCGTATTTTGGCCACCGCAGTGCTGTTTAATATCAGCCCAGCCGTAGTAATCGGTCGCACCCGACAGGGATGTCGGGCGTATCCGTGCACGTATCACGGCATTCGTAGCCCCCATTGAGCTTATGAACAGTTGCCAGTCGGTGCAGATTGGCAAGACCCATCCGGGCGGGCATATCCCCTGCATATTACCTGTTCCGCCGCTTGTTCCACTGTTATACGAGGCAGTTATTTCTGCGGTTGTATATAGGCGGCCACATTCATCAGGCGTACACCAAGAGGCTACGTTGCCGGCGCTTGCATATTGCACATTCTGCGCCAGCCACCATTTAGTGTCCGGCATCAATACAATTCTGTACAATTTATTATCCCGCGTATCTTTTATCCACGCTTCCCAATTCTCTGCGCCGCTGGCGCGCAGCCGGCAAAGGTGCGTGGCGTCTATATACAAATCGCTACCTGTATAAGCGCAAAAGACGCCCGGACATTCCGTTTTATCAGTTAAAGTTACAGCAGCAATAGTTAAAGAGGAGGCCGGCAATGTTTTTCCCGTTACTGTTTGAGTAGAACCATTGGCCGCTTTCAAAATAAACGGTGGCGTTCCATTAAAAGTATAAGTGCCATTGGCCGCTGTTATACCCGGCGGGCAATCGGACACATAAGCGCACCAGTTGAATTTGGTGTTTGCCGGAATGTTGGTAAGCGTTACCGTAACCGTTGCGCTGTAACTGCCGGTAACGCCATTCAGCCAAAAACCTTTGTTGGTACTTGCATCGAGGGCTGCCGTACTTGTGGGCGAAGAACTCACAGCAGGCGTAGCAGAAATTTCCGCACGCGTCCATGTATTGCCAGTCGTAGTATTGTCTGCATTGAATTTCAAAAAATCAATCCACACCCAGACTTTGGCGTTGTGCGTTTGACCGGTTACAGTAGGAACGCTGCTCCATGATACGCGAAATTTCACTGCCGGCGAAGTCGTGTAAGTCGCACTGAGCATTTCAATGTTAATGTGGCTTTGTGCGCTTGCTATAACGCTTGCAAGCATTGCGAAAAGGAAGAAAATTTTTTTCATAACAATAATAATTTAAAGGTTTAATAATTCAAAAATTTAAAGATTTAGTGCATTTGTAGCATCAGGGTTGTTCCCAAACACAAACTTTCTTTATAAAACAACCCCTCGCTACGATTTTTTATTCGCTGCCAAATTCTTCGTTTCTTCTTTTTTAATATAAAAAAATGAAACGCGAACTTAATTTATCGTGATTGGAGGCTCTGGTACACCTGTGCAAAAAATAAACAAAATTCACGTTTTTGTAAAACTTAATTCTTTTTGCACATTAGAAATTTACCAGACTTCCAATCACAGAATGTAATCCAACAATTATTGCCGAATTACTTCTTTTAATAAGAAAAGAACATCGAAATCCGGTACAAATATAGAACAATATATTTTAATAGCAAATATTTTTTTAGCTACGCGTTAAGCGAGATGCGTAAAGCGAAACGCTATTATTCATTTTGTCGCGTCATTTCGAGCGGAGCCGCGTATTGCGTCATTCCGAGCGGAGCGTAGAATGGCGGCAAGCGCACGGTCGAATGTCGCAAATCGAGTATTGAGTATCGAAAAGTCGAGCATCGAAAAGTCGAATATCGCAAATCGCACCCTTTAAATCCGTCAATTTTCTTTATCTTTGTGGAATAATAGCAACAGATGAAAAAAATTATTACACAAATCTTGCCGTACCTTGCCGCCATTATTATTTTTTACATTATTTCGGTGGGGTATTTTACGCCGGTTATTTTTGGAAATAAGCAACTGCACCAAACAGACGTCCGCAACGGAATAGGCATGGGACAAGACCTCGGGCAACATGCGAAGGAAAATAATGGCGAACGAAGTCTCTGGGCAAGCCGGATGTTTTCGGGTATGCCGGCCTACCAGATTGCGCCGGGCTACAAGTCCTCGCCGGCGCTAATGCAGTTGCGGCGCGCCTTTGAAGGATGGACGCCGTATCCGGCCAGTCACCTTTTCGCCTATATGCTCGGCTTCTTTATCCTGCTACTGGCGTTGCGGGTGAACCCATGGCTGGCGATTGTGGGAGCGGTTGCCTACGGGTTTTCATCATACTTTTTAATTATCATCGAGGCGGGGCATATCTGGAAAGTGTGCGTGCTGGAACTCATCCCCCCCACATTGGCCGGAATTATCTGGGCTTACCGGGGGCGCCGGCTGCTTGGCGGGACGCTCACCGCCCTGTTCTTTGCCTTGCAATTACACGCCAATCACGTCCAGATGACGTACTATTTCCTTCTTTTCACACTGCTGTTTGTCGTTTGCCGGTTGATTTATGATATAAAAAATAAACAGTGGTTAAATTTTGTAAAAGCATCAGTCGTGCTGCTGGTGGCGGGAGGAGTCGGTTTTGGTGCTAATGCCACCAACATGGTGTTGTCGGCCAAATATTCCGGACAGACCATTCGCGGGCAGTCGGAACTCACCGCCGATGCCGGCAATAAAACCGGCGGCCTCGACCGCGACTATGTTACGCAATGGAGCTACGGCATTGGTGAAACATTTACGCTGCTTATCCCGAACGCCAAAGGCGGCGCCACCGGCTACATGGGGCAAAGCCACGCGCCGGAGGTACAGAAAACCGTTCCCGGCAATGAATCCCGGCAGTTCGTGTCGCAGCAAAACAGCTACTGGGGCGACCAGCCCATGACTTCCGGCCCGGTGTATGTAGGGGCATTCATTTTATTCCTGTTCGTGTTCGGGCTGTTCGTCCTGAAAGGATACCTGAAATGGACGCTCCTGTCGGCTACAATATTGTCCATCCTCCTTGCATGGGGGCATCATTTTATGTGGCTTACCGGTTTATTCCTCGACTATTTCCCGATGTACAATAAATTCCGCGCCGTATCTTCGATTTTGGTGATTGCCGAACTCGCCATTCCGGTGTTGGCGCTTTTGTCCTTAAACGAAATACTTAAAAACCCGAAGTTACTTGTCGAAAAAAGAAAGGCCTTTCTTATCAGCTTGGGATTAACTGCCGGCGTGGCGCTGGTGTTTATCATCCTGCCCCGCGTCTTTTTCCATTTCTTCAGCGGAGAGGAACTGCAGGCGTATGCGCAATATATGCGCAACCCGTCTTATACGCCGCTCTTCGATGCTTTGGAAACAGCCCGCGTCAGCGCCTTCCGTGCAGATGCCTGGCGCAGTATCATTATTATTTTGATCGGCGCCGTGTTGCTGTGGCTGTACAGCGCAAAGAAAATAAAGCAGCCGCTGCTGGTTGGCGCACTGGCCGTGCTGGTGTTATTCGACCTCGCCGGCGTGGACAAGCGTTACTTGGACAATAGCGATTTTGTCACGGAAGCCGCCGCGAAAGTGGCATGGGAAATGACCCCCGCCGACCGGCAAATTCTGGAAGACCCCGACCCGAACTACCGTGTATTGAACCTTGCCGTGTCGCCATTTCAGGATGCCGGTACTTCGTATTATCATAAATCTATCGGCGGATATCATGGCGCTAAACTGCGCCGCTACCAGGAACTCATCGACCGCTATCTCGGCAAAATGGACACGGATGTGCTCAGTATGCTCAACACGCGCTACTTCATCGTACCCGACAGGGAAAACAGCAGTGTCCCGCCGCGCGTGCAGCGTAATTCCAACGCTTTTGGCCATGCGTGGTTCGCCGATGCGCTGCACTTCGTATCAAATGCCGATGAAGAAATAGCCGCCCTCGCCGAAGTGGATTTAAAAACCACCGCCGTAATTGATAACCGTTTCGCCGGCCAGTTGGAAGGCTTTGTCCCGCAACATGACGAAACGGCTACCATCACGCTGGTCGATTATAAAATCAACGACCTGCAATATAAAGTAACCGCCTACAGCGAGCAGGTAGCGGTGTTTCCTGAAATTTACTATAATGATGGCCTCACCACTTGGGAAGCCTTCATTGACGGGAAACCCGTGCCGCATTTCCGCGCCAACTACGTACTGCGCGCCCTGCGCATCCCTGCCGGCGAGCACACGGTGGAATTTGTATTCAAGCCGAAAGTGGTAGGTACGCTGGAAACGGCG
>JAIROQ010000058.1 GCA_031257455.1 Prevotellaceae bacterium
CTCCGTAACATGCGTAGATGCTACATGCACTGCAATATACTTCATATCCACTTCGTACAGAACTCCATATTGCATTTTTATTTTTGGCCGGCAATGCATTAGCTGACCATAAACACTTGAGTTCTGTGCCAGTGGGCCAGCGCCAACCGGATGGACATAGAGCATTCGGGTTCCACATACTAGTACCGGCAAATGATGTTTTTACTTCAAGTTGCGTACCGCTGCAAGTAGTATAAGTTGCTTGATCAGCCGGCAAATCTCTACAATAACTACCGACAGCCGTTAATCCGGGAGCGCAAGTACATCCGTTATGAACAACATCTCGTCCAATACCGCCAGGACAACCGGTGGCGTCAGTCAGTGAATTTATACAAGTACCAACATATTGATTGCCATTTTGTATAGTGCCATCACCGATTACAGTAAATGGCGGAGTGCCTTTCAGCGTATAAGTTCCACTGTTATATGAAGCGGCATTTGGCGGACAATCGCTTGTATAGGCGCACCAATTAAATCTGGTGTTTGCAGGAATGTTGAGGAACGATACGGTAATCGTTGTGCTATAACTGCCGGTAGCGCCATTCAACCAAAAACCCTTATCGTTTCCGGTTTCCTGCGTTGGTGTCCCGGAAATAGCCGTAGGCGTTCCTGATATTAACGCGCGTGTCCACGTATTGCCAGAAGTAGTATTGTCAGGATTTATTTTTAGAAAGTCAATCCACACCCAGATTTTAGCATGGTGCGATTGTCCGTCTACAATAGGAACACTATTCCATGACACACTGAATTTCACCGTTGGCGAAGCGGTGTACGTAGCGCCAAGCATTTCAATATTAATGTGGCTTTGTGCGCTTGCAGTAATGCTTGCAAACATCGTCAAAAGAAAGAAAATTTTTTTCATAATAATATAATTTAAAGGTTTGAAAATCCAAAAATTTAATGCTTTAGTGCGCCGGCACTTTTAATTTTTTTAGTTCTTAACTTTTTTTGTAGCGTCAGGGTTGTTTCCAAACACAAACTTTTTCTATAAAACAACCCCTTGCTACGATTTTTTAGTCATTGCCATTTTTCACGATTTCTACGGTTGTTTTCGAGATTTTTCTTAAAAAGAAAACGTGAATTTCAGTTTATAATTGTTAGAGGCCTTGAGAAACCCACATCCGTAAAATAAATTAAAACTCACGTTATATACATGAATTTAGCACGGATGTTGAAATTTCTCAAGTTTCTAACACCAATAAAAAAGAACATATACAACGCTGCAAATATACATGAAAATTTTTAATATCCATACAGGCGGATAAAAATTTTCAACAAAATTTATAGGGGAGAGGAACTAATATATAGCATCGACTTGGTTTACATAAAGAGTAAAGTCGGGCGTTGTGTTTTTAGATGCAGAAAACAGCATAAAGAAGAAAACTTTCTGCATATTATATGTTTCTACTACTGATTCGCATAACTCAATTCGTGTAATTCGTGGACTAACTCATAACTCTTAGTTCTTAGTTCCAAAAATCAGGGCGTATGTTTTCATTTGTTTAATCATTGCCAACAGTCCGTTGGCGCGGGTAGGAGACAGGTTTTCTTTTAATCCGATAGCTTCGATAAAATGCAGGTTGGCGTCTATAATATCTTGGGGCGTCTGTCCCGAAAACACGCGCACCAGTAGCGATACGATACCTTTGGTAATAATCGCGTCACTGTCGGCGGTATAGTACACCCGTCCATTTTCAAACTGCGCATCCAGCCAGACCCGCGACTGGCAACCGCTAATCAGGTTCTGTTCCACTTTGTTTTTTTCATCGAATGGCGGCAATAATTTTCCCAGTTCAATCAGGTATTCGTACTTGTCCATCCAGTCGGTGAATAATGCAAATTCTTCGGTTACCTGCTGCTCTATTTCTTCGATACGCATAACAATAAAATTAGTGTGTGGCCTGCCGGACTTACTCTTCCATCCGTTCTATGCGGATGCCCACAGCCCTGACGCCCGGCAGTTTTTCGTTCCGCATCAGGTGGGCGATACGGAAGCAGTAGTCGCCGCATTGCCGGAAGCGAACGCCGGTGCGAAATTCCAGCCGGCTGTCTATCCATTTTCCGCCGGTTTTCCCGTTCCATTTCCCGTCTTCCATGAGGCGGTATTCCACCGTGTCGCGGACGGTAATGCCCGATGGCGCGGTAGTGGCTACCGAGAGGATGATGTTGCTGTACGGGTAGTCGTCCGTATAGCGCAAGGCGAGCAAAATCGTGCAATACGACAGGGTGTCTTCTACCGGCAATATGACGGGAATAATACTGTCCTTATGCCACATTGCCTGTGGAAGGGTTACCTGTTGTTCCGCCATGCCGTTGTATTCGCACGAAAGGCAAAAGAGCGCAATCACGGCGGGGAGGATACTACTTTTGAGCCTTATTTTCATGTTGGTGGGATGACGTTTTTCCGAATGGTTTATTACGGCGTTGCCGGTTGTGTTTGCGGCGTGGTTTTTTCTTTCTGTCAAAACGGGTGATGCTGTCTTCGCCTACGGTGTCTTTGAAAGTAGCGGGTTGTTCCTGTTTTGTTGTATTTTTTGTCAAGGCGGGGATTTTAGTTCCCTGTTTGTTCAATGCTACAAATTCTTTTACGCGCGCCACCGGAATACTCGTTAATTCGCCGTTTCCGGCCGCATCCGGCGTAAAAGACATGACGCCTTTCAGTACATCGGTTTTTTGCAGGAACAATTGTCCGTCCATAGTTTCAAGCGGGGCGGTTACTTTCGGGAAATCTTTTTGCGCGTCTATATATAAGGCTACTTCATGGTTCAGGCAGCATTTCAGCTTGCCGCATTGTCCGGTCAGTTTTTGCGGATTGAGCGCCAGTTCCTGCCAGCGGGCGGCATTGGCATTGACGGTGGAAAAGCCCGACATCCATTGCGAGCAGCAGAGTTCGCGGCCGCACACGCCCAATCCCCCAATAAGCCCGGCTTCCTGCCGTGCGCCGATTTGCCGCATTTCAATGCGGATATGAAATTCGGTGGCCAGCAGTTTTATCAATTCCCGGAAATCGACCCGTTCATCGGCTATATAATAGAAGATGGCTTTACTGCCGTCTCCTTGGAATTCCACGTCTCCGATTTTCATGTCCAATTCCAGGCTTGCCGCCAGTTGCCGCGATTTAATCATGGTCGTATGTTCGCGGGCGATGGCGTCCTGCCATTTCTCGATGTCAAACGGTTTTGCTTTCCGGTAAATTTTTTTAAATTCATACGTATCCGGCGTTATATTTTGCCGCATCATTTGCCGCCGGACTAATTGCCCCCCCATGTTTATAATGCCTATGTCATGTCCCGAAACGGCTTCCACCGCCACAATGTCGCCGACAGACAACGGCAGTTTATTGACGTTTTTGTAAAATCCCTTATGGGTATTTTTAAACCGGATTTCAAAAATATCCTGTACCTGATAATTGTCCGGGAGATTGTTCATCCAGTTATAGCTGGACAGTTTGCAACAGCCGGGACACATGGCCATGTCCCATTCTTTTTGTTCGGTTTGTCGTTTGCGGCAACCGCGTTCGCAGTCGCTGGCATATATATAATGTGTCTTCATTAGAATCTTTTTTTCGGTGAATGCAAAGATACGAAAAAATTGCAGATTGACGGCGCAGTTCAGTTTGCAGTAGCAGTAGGCAGTGGCAATTATGAATTATGAGTTATGAGGTATGAGTTGGCTGGCGCCAGCAAATCAGAAATCAGCAATCAGAAATTAGAAATTAGAAATCAGAAATCTAACGCTGCTAACTGTTCTTCGATAGCTTTGATGCGCGCTTCGCCATCGGACAGTTTTTTGCGCTCCAATGTGACGACTTGCTCCGGCGCATGTTGCACAAACTTTTCATTACATAATTTTTGTTGAATAGACGCTACGAATTTTTGTTGATACGCCAGGTCTTCCCTGAGTTTCTTCGTTTCTTCTTCCACGTTCAGCAATGCGCCGAGGGGTACGAAAAATTCGGTAGCGTCCACGAGGAAGGAATGGCCGTTCTGCGCTTCCGGCTGCCCGCCGCTATGGATAGCGCGAAGGTTTGCCATCTTTTGCAGCACCGGGAACAGGCTTTCTTCGAATGCGCCTTTCACATACAGTTCCAATGGCTCTTTCGGTGAAATATTCCTGCTTTGGCGCAGGGTACGGATAGCGGTAACTGCATTTTGCAATTGTTCGAAATGCGTCAGGCGGGTAGCGTCAAATTCATTGGCATAAGGCTGTAACTGCACCATCAGGCTTTCGCCGGGCTGGCGTTCGGCGAGCCGCTGCCAGATTTCTTCGGTGATAAACGGCATGAATGGGTGCAATACCCGTAAAAGGCGGTCAAAAAACAGCAGCGTTGCGTCAAGCGTCATCTTGTCTATGGCTGCGCCCCCTTGCGGTTTAATGATTTCGAGATACCATGCGCAGAAATCGTCCCAGAACAGTTTGTAGATTTTCATCAATGCTTCGGAGAGGCGGTATTTTTCAAAATCGTCATTGATTTCTATCAATGTTTTCCTGAACACATCGCGAAACCATTCCACTGCCTGCGCAGCGGCTGCCGGCGGTGCGGTATTTTCGTCGGGCTGCCATCCCCTGACCAAGCGGAAGGCGTTCCAGATTTTGTTGCAGAAGTTGCGTCCCTGTTCGCACAGGGCTTCGTCAAACGGCAGGTCATTGCCGGCGGGGGAAGTGAGCAACATGCCCATGCGCACGCCATCTGCGCCGTATTTATTCATCAGTTCTACCGGGTCGGGCGAGTTGCCGAGCTGTTTCGACATTTTCCGTCCGAGATGGTCGCGGACGATGCCCGTCAAATAAACATTTTTGAAGGGGTAACCGCCTGCCCATTCGTAGCCGGCGATAATCATCCGCGCCACCCAGAAGAACAGGATTTCCGGTGCAGTAACCAAATCGGACGTGGGATAATAGTACTGCAAATCGCGGTTGGGGTCAACTTCCTCGCCGCTGCCCGGTACATCGGGGTCGAACACGGAGACCGGCCACAGCCAAGACGAAAACCACGTATCAAGGCAATCATTGTCCTGTTGCAGGTCGGCGGCTGTGAGTGATTTATTTTTCGTTTGCACGCGCGCCAGCTGCAAGGCCTGTTCTTCATTTTCGGCAACCACAAAACGGCCGTCCGGCAGATACCATGCCGGGATACGGTGTCCCCACCACAGTTGCCGCGAGATACACCAGTCTTTGATGTTCTCCATCCAGTGGCGGTAAGTATTTTTGAATTTCGGCGGATACAATTGCACGTCTTCTTCTTCTACCGCTGCAAGCGCCGGCGCCGCCAGTTCCGCCATTTTTACAAACCATTGCATGGACAGTTTCGGTTCAATCGGCACATCGGTACGTTCGGAATAGCCCACCTTGTTGGTATAATTTTCCACTTTTTCCAACAGTCCGGCAGCCGCCAAATCCTTTTCTATCTGTTGGCGGACGGCAAAACGGTCTTGCCCGACATATACCTGCGCTTTCTCGTTCAGCGTGCCGTTGTCGTTGAAAATATCAATCACTTCCAATCGGTGTTTTTCGCCGAGCAGGTAGTCGTTAATATCGTGCGCGGGCGTTACTTTCAGGCAGCCCGTACCAAATTCCCTGTCCACATATTCATCTTCAATCACCGGTACTTCGCGGCCAACGAGCGGCACAATGACCGTCTTTCCTTTGAGGTGGGCGGTGGCCGGATTGTCCGGATGAATGGCCACCGCCGTATCGCCCATAATTGTTTCGGGGCGCGTGGTGGCAATGGTAAGGTAAGCTCCGGCAGTCCCGGCATCAGCTCCTCCTACTGGGGTCAGGGGGTCTTTTATTTTGTACCGCACATAATACAGTTTCCCCTGCTGCTCTTTATGGACGACCTCTTCATCGCTTACGGCGGTGAGGGCTTGCGGGTCCCAGTTGACCATACGCACGCCGCGATAAATTTTCCCTTTGCGGAATAAATCGACAAATACGCGGATTACGCTGCGCGAATACGCTTCATCCATCGTGAAGCTGGTGCGTTCCCAATCGCACGATGCGCCGAGTTTTTTCAACTGTTCGAGGATGATGCCGCCATGTTTGCACGTCCATTCCCAGGCATGTTCCAAAAACTGTTCGCGCGTCAAATCCTGTTTCCGGATGCCTTCGGCGGCTAATTTCGCCACTACTTTGGCTTCAGTGGCAATGGATGCATGGTCGGTACCCGGCACCCAGCAGGCATTTTTGCCCAGCATCCGCGCACGGCGTACCAGCACGTCCTGAATGGTGTTATTAAGCATGTGCCCCATGTGCAGTACGCCGGTAACATTCGGCGGTGGAATGACGACCGTATAAGGCACGCGCTCGTCCGGTTCGGAATGGAATAATCCATGTTCCATCCACCATGCATACCATTTGCTTTCCACTTCGGCGGGATTGTATTTTGCTGCCAGTTCCATAGTTTGCCCGTATAAAAATCAAGGCTGCAAAGGTAAGGAAAATTTGCGATATTCGATATTCGACTTGCGGCCTGCGGTATGTTCACCTTATTCAACATTCAAAACTCAAAATTCAAAAATTTTATGTACTTTTGTCCCTCAAATCTTAACACCTGTTAAATATAAATGATATGAATGATGCAATCGCAATTTTAACCGGCGGCGGCCCGGCGCCGGGAATGAACACAGTAGTGGGCAGTGTAGCAAAAGTCTTTTTGAGAAACGGGTATCGCGTCATCGGCCTGCATGGAGGCTACAGCAGTATTTTCCAAAAATCGCCACGCACTACGGATATCGATTTCCTGTTTGCAGACGATATCTTCAATCGGGGCGGTTCGGCAATTACCATGAGCCGCTACAAACCCACCAGCGAAGATTTTGAACAGCGTTTCAACCTCGATTTCTTCAAAAAAAATAACATCAAATTGCTGGTAACGGTCGGCGGAGACGATACGGCTTCTACGGCCAACCGTGTAGCTAAATTTTTGGCGGATAAAAAATATTCGATAGCCAATATCCACGTCCCGAAAACCATCGACAATGATTTGCCGCTACCCAACGGCACGCCTACGTTCGGCTATGAGTCGGCGCGTTCCGAAGGGGCGAATATCGCGACAGTCGTATATGAAGACGCCCGCACCAGCGCCAACTGGTTTATCGTAGCGGCGATGGGACGTTCCGCAGGGCATCTGGCATTCGGTATCGGCGCGGCGTGCCATTACCCGATGATTGTCATTCCCGAAATGTTCAATAAAACAACTATCACCTGCGATAAAATCGTGAACTTAGTCGTGTCGTCCATCATCAAGCGGAAAGTCATGGGTGAAGAATACGGCGCGGCGGTTATTTCCGAAGGGGTTTTCCATGAACTGAGCGAGGAAGAAATAAACAAGTCGGGCGTTAATTTCTCTTATGACGACCACGGGCATCCCGAGTTGGGAAAGGTATCCAAATCGCATATTTTTTGCGAAATGATAGAAAATAAAATTTCGGCATTGAAACTGAAAGTGAAAATCCGTCCGGTGGAAATAGGTTATGAAGTACGTTGTGACGTGCCTATTGCCTATGACCGCCAATACTGCTCGCTGCTGGGTTTTGGCGTGTACGACCTGTTCAAGGCCGGCCATACGGGATGCATGGTATATGTAAATAATTTCGGCGATGTAGCGCCCCTGTTCCTCCGCGACCTGCAAGACCCGAAAACCGGCAAAATCCCGCCGCGTTTGGTCGATATTGACGGGCAGTTTGTACAGTCGATTATAAAGTATGTATTGCACTTTATCACGCCGGACGACTATGAAGCGGCTAAAAAATACGTCTCCAATCCCGCAGAATATGACTTTTTGAAAATACTTAACTGGAACTGATTTGTTGATGTGATGATGTGATGATGTGGAAATGAGACTGACGCACCAGACAAATCAACAAATCAACACATCAACAAATCAAAACTATGCAACGAAGAGATTTCATAAAAACAGGCGGAATGGCATTAGTCGGGACGGCATTGCTTCCGAGCTTTTTGCAATCATGCCATACCGGCACGAAAGAAGGCGCTGCGCTGATGCTCGCGCATTTCGGCGTATCCGAGAATGAACTGAAAAAGGTGATTGCCGCCGCCCTCGAAAAAGGCGGCGACTATGCCGATTTATTTTTTGAACATACGTTTTATAACCAGCTTTCGCTGCAAGACGGCGCAGTGAACCGCGCCTATTCCAACATTGATTTCGGCATGGGCGTGCGGGTGGTCGTAGGCTCGCAAACCGGCTATGCGTATGTGGAAAATATTACGATGGACGACATGCTGAAAGCCGCACGCACCGCCGCACGCATCGCCTCCGGCAACGCAACGGCAAAAGCGGTCAATGTAAACGAAACCACGTTTACGAATTACTATCCTTTCGTCACCTCGTGGGAAGACGCATCGGTGAAGGACAGAAAACCCTATGTGCAAAAACTCAACGACCGCTGTTTCGCATTGGACAACCGCGTGGTGAAAGTCATGGCGTCTCAATCCGACAGTACCTCGTACATTTTGCTGTATAATTCCGATGGCATTTTGTGCGCCGACTACAGGCCAATGGCGACTCTGGGCGTAGAGTGCATTATAGAAGAAAACGGGAAAAGGGAAAGCTATTACGCTGCCCGCGCTTTCCGCAAAGGCGTGGAATTTTTAACGGACGATGTCGTGGAAATCATAGCCCGCACAGCCACCGAAGGCGCAGCGCGCATGTTGACGGCCGTGAAGCCGAAAGGCGGCGAATTGCCGGTAGTACTGGCGGCAGGCGGTTCGGGCATCCTCTTACACGAAGCCATCGGGCATGCCTTTGAAGCGGACTTTAACCGGAAAAATATTTCCATTTTCTCCGACCTGTTCGGTAAAAAAGTCTGCAACGAACATATCAATATTGCAGATGACGGCACGGTGGCCGGCAATCGCGGCGCTATCAACTTCGACGATGAAGGCACGGCGAGCCAGAAAACATATATCGTTACCAACGGCGTCCTGACCAGCTACCTGCATGACCGCATCAGCGCGAAACATTACGGCGTTGCGCCTACCGGCAACGGGCGGCGCGAATCGTTCCGCTTCGCGCCCATGCCCCGCATGCGCTCCACCTATATGGAAAACGGCAATGCCACCGAAGAAGAAATTATCGCCAGTGTAAAAAATGGCGTGTATGCCTCTGTTTTCACCAACGGGCAAGTACAGATTGGCGCCGGCGATTTTACCTTTTTTGTGAAATCGGGTTATCTCATCGAAAACGGCAAACTCACGCGCCCCATTAAAGACATCAACGTGATAGGCAACGGCCCGAAAGCGCTTGCCGATATAACTATGGTGGCCAACAACCAGCAATTGGACGACAGTACATGGACCTGCGGAAAGAACGGCCAGAGCGTACCGGTAACACTGGGTTTGCCGTCCGTACTTGTAAAAAAATTAACAGTCGGAGGGGAATGACAGT
>JAIROQ010000063.1 GCA_031257455.1 Prevotellaceae bacterium
AGTCCGGTGCAAAGGTAAATAAAATGTTTTAAAATGCAAAATAAATGTTTACTTTAGTTGTAAGTTGTAATTTCTGATTTCTGATTTTTTATTTCTGATTTGCTGACGCGCCAACAACTCATACTTCATACCTCATGCTGGATTGCTTCGCTTCGCTCGCAATGACGCGCTTCGCTTCGCTCGCAATGACGCGCTTCGCTTCGCTCGCAATGACGACTTAGTTGAAAATTGAAAGTTGAAAGTTGAAAATGACGGCAAGCGCAGTGGCGTAAGCCTATTCAAAATTCAAAACTCAAAATTGATAAGGCGTAAGCCCTTTCTCTACTTTCCGCTGTTCAGGGTACTACATTATTTACCTTTTTTGTTTTATATATAGTAAAAAAAACAGTACCTTTGTATCCTCAAACAGAATAAAGACAGGATGTGAAATCAAGTGAATTGATAAAAATTGCGCAAGAAAATAAATGGCAATTAGACCATCAGTCAGGTAGCCACAGGGCGTATGTAAAGAATGGGAAAAAAGTGGTTATACCATTTCATGGTTCGAAGGAAGTTCCGACAGGAACATGCAAAAAGATTTTAAAGATAATTACGGAAAAAGAATAGCTTTCCACAAAAAAACAGTTTGATATGAAACAAATTCATGTAATTTTAGAGAAAGGAAATGACGGCTATGGCGTTTCATTTAATGAAATACCCAACGTGTTCGGCTTTGGTGAAACGGTTGAAAAAGCTAAAGCCGATGCCCGGACGGCATTGGATTTTTATGTGCAATACTTAAACAAAACCCGCCATCCTGTGCCTGAAATCTTGCAGGACGAATATGAGTTAAAATTTGAATTTGACATCGAAGCGCTTTTACATTATATTGACGGCACGGTTACAAAAACAGCCTTGGCGAAAGCATCAGGCATCCATGCTTCATTATTGAGCCACTATAGCTCCGGGTTGAAAAAGCCGCGTAAGGAGCAACGTGAGAAAATTGTCATGGGCATTCATGCTCTGGGAAGAGAACTGTTATCCGTATCTTGATGCTATCTCCTTCCTGCTTCCTGTCTTTTCACAACTGGCCGGCGGGGGAATAATTGCCCTGCCGTTTTTTGTGATAACTGCGAAAAGCAATAAAAGGTCGTAAGTCGTAAGTCGCGGCAAGCGTAGTGGCGTCAGCCCAATCTGTAAATCCGTAAATCTGTAAATTCTTTTGGCGTCAGCTTAAATCTTTAAATTTTTAAATCTTTAAATCTTTAAATTGGCGCCAGCAATTCCTAATTCCCTCAAAAAGGGTCTACATCCACTGTTGCTTCGATGCCTGAAAATCCCCGCTGCCGGCGCAGGGCTGCTAACTGTTCCATCAGGAAATGTTTTAATGCGCCGGCATGGGCGTCCCGTTCGAGACGCACCCAAAAGCAGGCAAGGTAACGGTTCTGTATGCGGTTCACCGCCGGCTGGAAAGGCCCTGTGAGCCGCTGTTGCAATGCCGGCGACAAAAGATTGCGCAGCATTTCCGCCGCCGGTTGCAGTATATCCGGCTGCCGGTGCTTGAGGGTAATGCTTGTCAGGCGCGAATAGGGCGGGAAATGAAATTCCCTGCGTTCGAGCAGTTGCAGGTTGAAGAGGCCGTTGTAGTCGGCTTTTCGTACCAGATAGATGATCGGGTTGGAGGGCTGCGCGGTTTGAATAATCACGCGTCCCTGTTTGTCTTTGCGTCCTGCGCGGCCGCTCACTTGCGTCATCAGCTGGAAACTGCGTTCATGTGCGCGGAAGTCGGGAAAATTAAGGAGGGTATCGGCATTGAGAATGCCCACCAAACTCACATGCTCGAAATCCAGCCCTTTTGTAATCATCTGCGTGCCGACCAGAATATCAATGCGGCGTTGCGCAAAGCTGCCGAGAATATGGCTGTAGGCATGTTTCGCGCGTGCAGCGTCCAAATCCAGACGGGCTATCCGCGCTTGCGGGAAAAAGAGTTGCAGTTCGTCTTCCGCCCGTTCGGTGCCGGCGCCTTTGGTTTGGATGTTCGGGCTTTTACATTCGGGACATACGGCCAGTAGCGGTTGGGACGCGCCGCAGTAATGGCACAGCAACACATTTCCCTGCCTGTGGTAAGTCAGGCTTACGCTGCACCGGGTGCAACGGGGAATATGCCCGCATTCGCTGCATTGCACAAAAGGCGAATAACCGCGCCGGTTCTGGAATAAAATCACCTGTTCATTTTTGCTCAATGCCTCGCCTATCGCATCCAGCAGGGGCTGCGAAAATAAGCCGTGCATTTTTTTCCGTTTCCGTTCGCGCGTGGTATCCACCACATCCATTGTTGGCGGCAACGCCTGGTAATACCGCTCGGCAAGGGTTACCAGCCCGTATTTTCCGGCGTGGGCGTTGTAGTAACTCTCGACAGACGGCGTGGCCGTGCCGAGCAGTACGGACGCGCGATGCAGTTGCGCCAGCATGATAGCGGCGTCCCGCGTATGGAAACGCGGCGCGGGGTCATACTGTTTATAGCTGGTTTCATGCTCTTCGTCCACGATAATCAAGCCCAGATTATCGAACGGCAAAAACAGCGAAGAGCGCACCCCAAGGATAATCCGGTAATGCGAAGACACGGCATGGTAAATTTCGGCGCGTTCGTTGTCGCTGTACTTTGAATGGTACACGCCGACAATGTTCCCGAAAATGCTTTGCAGGCGGTCGATAATCTGTGTGGTGAGCGCGATTTCCGGCAACAGGTACAGCGCCTGCCGCCCGTGACGGAGCTGTTCGGCCATCAAATCAATATATATCTCCGTCTTCCCGGATGCCGTGATGCCGTGCAGCAACACTACATTCTTTTGCCGGAACAGTACGCTGATTTCATCGCGCGCCTGCTGCTGCGCTGCCGACAATACCGGCGCGGCTTTACCGGCGGTCGCCGACAAATCCAACCGGCCGGTTTCGCGCGTAACGAGCATTAAAATATTTTTCTTCACGCACGCCGTCAAAGCGGCAGCTGTCTGCCCCCCCTGCAATAACTGCTTCTTGGGCATTTCATGCGGATGCGCAAAATCCAATTCTCCGGCAAACGAAAGATACGATAACAGTAATGCTTCCTGCTTAGCCGCCCGCTTCAATGCATCTAAACAGCCATGCAACTGTTCTTCGGATGAAATGGAAGGATGCAAACGCACGCAGGTTTCGGTCAGCGGCCGGAAGACCGTGCGCAAACGGGCTGGCAATGCGGCTTTCATCACTTCACCCGGACTGCACAGATAATATCCGGCCAGTTGTTCCCAATGTTGCAACTGTATTTCCGTTACAGTCGGAGAGTCGTCCAGAATTGCCAGCAGGTCTTTCACCGCATAGCTTTCCGGCGCATGGCGGTGGATACGGCGAATTAAACCGGTATAGCTTTTTTTCCCGACAGGCACAGTAACCCGCTTGCCCGCCGCCGCCATACTTTCCAACTTTTCAGGAACGGAATAAGTAAGCAGCCTGTTCAGCGCAAGCGGCACAATGACGTCAGCAAAAATTACAGACATAAATTTATTTTCAAGTAAACAAAAGTAGTAAAAAAAAGTCGCAAATCGAATATCGAATAGCGCAATCCGCCAATCTGTAAATTCTTTGTATCTTTGTGCCGTAACAGGTAAGGATGATGTTATTGCTTTCGCCCGATAAATGGAATGACTACGAGTTGATAGATAGCGGCGGGTTTGAGAAACTCGAACGCTTCGGCGGCTATATCCTGGCGCGTCCCGAGCCGAAAGCCGTTTGGGGAAAAACCTTGACAAATGAAGCATGGCGGCGACAAATGCATACCTCCTACACCACCGGCGCAAGTTTCGGCAGGGCAGGCAAAGAAGACAGCGGTACGTGGCATCGTTTGAAAACAACGCCCGACCAGTGGTACATCCATTACCGGAAAGATGCTTTGCAATTTCGCCTGCGTTTGGGATTGACGGCATTCAAGCATGTGGGCGTATTCCCCGAACAGGCGCCGAACTGGGATTATATTTATACCGCCGTGCGCGAACTGAAAACGCCGCAGCCGAAAATCCTGAATTTATTCGCCTATACCGGCGCCGCATCATTGGCGGCAAAGGCTGCCGGCGGCGATGTAACCCATCTGGACGCCGTGCGGCAAGTGGTAACCTGGGCGCGCGAGAACATGGAAACAAGCGGGCAGGGGGGCATCCATTGGATAGTGGAAGATGCGTTAAAATTTGTACGGCGCGAAGCCAAACGCGGCAACAGTTATCAAGGCATTATCCTTGACCCGCCGGCTTACGGGCATGGCCCGGCCGGTGAAAAATGGAAATTGGATGCGTGTTTATTCGATTTATTACAGGAATGTAAAAAAATTTTAGCGCCGCATGACAGTTTCTTGGTGTTGAATTTATATTCCAACGGATTCTCGGCATTGGTCGCCGACACTATAATTACTAACGTATTCGGAACAACGCGCGAAAAAGAATTCGGCGAATTATTTTTGTGCGATAGTTTTGGGAAACGGTTACCATTAAGTGTTTTTACACGTTTTAAACTATGAAATTTTTCACTCATCCCAGCATTGCATTCATTATTGCCTTTGTGGCCGTAGGCGTCAGCATTACTTCTACCATTGTATTCGGCAAACCGGCAAATCTGAAAATAGTTTTATTGGTGAATGCCCTTGTATTTGTGGTATTGTATGTATTTGCCTATATCGTATTAAAAGATTTCGTCATAAAAAAAATCACGCCTATCTACAAGACCATTTACAACATGAGCGCCGTGCGCAGCAAATTACGCACCGTGCCGCGTTCCGGCGATATTGTGGAACAGGTGAACCGGGAAGTCGCCCAGTGGGCGGAAGAACAAACGAAAGAAATCAGCCGGCTTTCGGCAATGGAACAGTTCCGCAAAGAATTTTTAGGCAATGTGTCGCATGAATTGAAGACGCCGAGTTTTGCCATACAGGGGCAACTCCTCACCTTGCTTGACGGCGGTTTGGAAGACCCGTCCATCAACCGGAAATATGTGGAAAGCTGCGAACGGAATATCGAACGGCTGATTTCACTGGTGGATGAATTGGAAACCATCAATAAACTGGAAACAGGCGAAACAATATTGCACAAAACGTCTTTTAACCTTATAATATTGGTCGAGGAAATATTTGCGGCATGTGAAATTGTTTCCGAAAAAAAGAATATCCGCCTGTACATGGAACGCCCGGCCACCGGCCGCATCATGGTCTATGCCGACCGGCAACGCATTGCGCAGGTGTTGACCAACCTGATAGGCAATTCTATCAACTACGGGCGCGAAGGCGGCGAAACGGAAGTACTGTTTTCCGACATGCACGACCATGTACTCGTGGAAGTGAAAGACAACGGTATCGGCATTGCCGAAGACCATCGCTCGCGCATCTTTGAACGGTTCTACCGCGTGGATAAGCACCGCTCGCGCGAACACGGCGGCAGCGGGCTGGGACTGGCCATTGTAAAACACATCATCGATGCGCATGGCGAAACCATTAGCGTGAAAAGCGAGTTGAATGTGGGTACGGTCTTTGCTTTTACGCTGCAAAAATCGAAGTAGGAGTTTGGAAGAGTTAGAGGAGTTAAAGGAGTTAAATGTAGTTAGAGTAGTTAAAGGAGTTAAAAAAATGGCAAAACAACCTTGTGTGGGACGATAGGTCGCCGGTTGGTCTCCTTTCTTTTTGAATCTTATTTATATATTTTTTTATCATCGCAAAGATACTTCCTTTTTAGTTTTTTCAAAATGCAAATCTAAGGTGCAAATCTAAGGTGCGGGGCTTTTTAATTGAAAATTGAAAGTGGAAAGTGGAAAATGGCGGCAAGCGTAAGGTCGCCTGTCGCAAATCGAGTATCGCAAATCGAAAAGTCGAGTATCGCGTATCTCAAGCCCCTATTTAAATAAAAATAAAATTTTCTTGGAAAAAGTAGATAGATTAATAAAAATTCTTACCTTTGTACTCTGAATTTAAAAAAAATAAAACCAAAAAATCGGCAAATCCATAAATCCGTAAATCTTTGAATCTTTAAATTTTTAAATCTAAAAAAAACATGTCTCATAAAATTGTGGATATAAAAGATGTTGTCATTCGTTTCAGCGGCGACAGCGGTGACGGGATGCAATTGACCGGCGCACTGTTTACAGACGCGGCTGCGCTGTTGGGCAACGAATTTTCTACGTTTCCCGATTTCCCGGCCGAAATCCGTGCACCGCAGGACACGATAGCCGGCGTGTCCGGTTTCCAGATACATATCGGTAGCGGAGACGTGCATACGCCCGGCGACCTGTGTGACGTGCTGGTGGCGATGAACCCTGCGGCCTTGCGTGCCAATGCCCATTGGACAAAACCAACGGCTACGGTCATCGTAGATGCAGACGCGTTTGAAGAAAAACGTATCGCCCGCGCCGGCTTTACTACCGGCGACCCCGTCAAAGAATTGAAACTGGAAGACCGTACGGTGATTTATGCGCCGGTTACATCGCTGACCAAAGAAAGTTTGAAGGACAGCGGGCTGGACGCGAAAGCGGTGGTGCGCAGTAAAAATATGTTCGCCCTGGGAATTTGTTTTTACCTTTTCAATCGTCCGCTGCAAGCGACATTTAATTATTTTGAAAAGAAATTTGCAAAACGTCCCGAGTTGATTGCCGCAAATAAAAAGGTGCTGCAGGACGGGTTCAACTATGCGGGAAATATACAGGCCATTCAAAATACTTACCACGTCAAGCCGGCGAAATACGCCAAAGGCATTTATCGCAACATTAACGGAAATCAGGCAACGGCATGGGGATTTATTGCTGCATCCGAAAAATCGGGACGGCCGCTGTTTTGCGGTTCGTATCCCATCACGCCGGCGACAAGTATTTTGGAAGAACTCGCCGCACGCAAAGACCTTGGCGTAAAAACCCTGCAATGCGAAGACGAAATCGCGGGGATTTGTACGGCTATCGGCGCGGCATTTGCGGGCAATTTGGCTATCACTACTACTTCCGGGCCGGGACTGTCGCTCAAAAGCGAAGCCCTGGGGCTGGCGGTGATTACGGAATTGCCGCTGGTGGTGGTCGATGTGCAACGTAGCGGCCCTTCGACCGGCATCCCGACCAAAACGGAACAGACCGACCTCTGGCAGGCATTGTATGGCCGCAACGGCGAATGCCCGATGATGATTATGGCTTCCCATTCGCCGTCACACTGCTTCGAGGCGGCTTTCTGGGCGGCGAAATTGGCGATGGAACACATGATGCCGGTGATGCTCCTTTCGGAAGGATTTATCGGCAACGGTTCGGAGCCTTGGCGTATCCCGCGTATGAAGGATTATCCGGCGATTGTTCCGCCGCTGGTGGCCGAAAACGAAGCGCCATATTTCCCGTTCCGCCGTGATGAAAAACGGCTGGCGCGCCGGTGGGCATTGCCCGGCACATTTGGATTGATGCACCGCATCGGCGGACTGGAAAAGGATAGTGACGGGCATGTATCCAGCGACCCGTTGGTACATGAACGCATGGTGCGCGAACGCGCCGAAAAAGTAGCGCGGGTGGCCGATTTCATCCCGCCGCTGAAAGTCATCGGCGAACAGGAAGGAGACGTGCTGCTGGTGGGCTGGGGCGGTACTTTCGGACATCTGTACAGTGCCGTCAAGGAGTTGCAGTCGGAAAAAAAACGGGTCGGGTTGGCGCATTTCGATTATATCCATCCCTTGCCGAAAAACACCGCCGACATATTCAAAAAATTTAACACAATCCTCGTCTGCGAACTGAATAACGGGCAATTTGCCGGTTACCTGCGCAACCAGCACCGGGAATTTTGCTATCACCAATATAATAAGGTGCAGGGGCAACCATTCATGGTGGCGGAAATCATAGAAGCCGTGAAGAAAGTTAAAAGTTAAAAGTTAAAAGCGCGGACGCCGGAATTAGAAATCAAAAATTAGAAATCCCATGAAATATACGCCACAAGATTTTAAGAGTAATCAGGAAGTAAAATGGTGCCCGGGCTGCGGCGACTATCCCATACTTGCCGCCGTGCAGCGCGCCTTTCCGGAGATTTGTGAAACGCTTGGTTATACCAAAGAACGGTTCGTATTTGTATCCGGCATTGGTTGTGCATCTCGTTTTCCGTACTATATGGACACCTACGGTTTCCATGGCATTCACGGACGTGCGGCAGCCATCGCTACCGGCGTGAAAGTCGCCAATCCGACCTTGACCGTATGGCAAATTTCCGGTGACGGCGATGCATTGGCTATCGGCGGCAATCACTTTATCCATGCTATCCGGCGCAATATTGACATCAATATTTTATTGCACAACAATCAAATTTACGGATTGACCAAAGGGCAGTATTCACCCACATCGAAATTAGGGAAAGTTACTAAAACGTCTCCTTTCGGAACAGTCGAGCATCCTTTTAATCCGGGGGAACTGGTACTGGGTGCGCGCGGAACTTTTTTCGCCCGTTCGCTGGATGTGGATATGAAATTGACCAGTGAAATTATGGTTGCTTCAGCAAGACATGACGGCACGGCGGTTACGGAAATACTGCAAAATTGCGTTATCTTCAATGACGGCACACATGCCGATATCGCCGGCAAAGCCGTACGCGAAGAACGCACCATTGTCCTGCGCCACGGCGAGCCGATGATTTTCGGCATCAACCGCGACAAGGGACTTATCCTTGACGGATTGCAATTGAAAGTAGTGCGTATCGGCGAAAAGGGCATAACGGAAAAAGATATACTGGTACATAATGCACAGGAAACCAATCCCGGCATCCACATGATGCTGGTTAATATGCAAGCGCCGGATTACCCCGTAGCCTTAGGGGTTATCCGCGCCGTAAGCGATAAAACGTATGATGACAACGTCCGCGACCAGGTGCTGGCCGTACAGGCAACCGCTACCATAAAAAACGTAGACGACCTGCTGCATAGCGGAACTACATGGGAAAATTAAAAATCGGAAAATAGAAACCAACCAATTAACTCAATAAAATAATATGAAGACAAAAGAAATTATGGCTTATCTTGAAAAGACTTATGGCCATGAAAAAGAGTACTTGCAAGCGGTACACGAAGTCCTGGAATCTGTGGAAGGCGTGTATGAACAACATCCCGAACTTTTCAAATACCGCATCCTCGAACGAATGGTAGAACCCGACCGCATGTTTACGTTCAAAGTCGTGTGGCAGGACGATGCCGGAAATGTACAGATAAACTTGGGATATCGTGTACAGTTCAATAATGCTATCGGCCCCTACAAGGGCGGTTTGCGTTTTCATCCGGCCGTTACGCCTTCGACATTGAAATTTTTAGGATTTGAACAGACCTTCAAAAATGCTTTGACCACACTTCCGATGGGCGGTGGCAAAGGCGGTTCGGATTTTGACCCGAAAGGAAAATCAAATGCCGAAATCATGCGCTTCTGTCAAGCATTCATGGTGGAATTGTGGCGTCACATAGGCCCCGATACAGACGTTCCCGCCGGAGATATTGGCGTAGGCGCACGCGAAATCGGCTATCTGTACGGCATGTACCGGAAACTGGCGCGCGAAAATACCGGCGTCCTCACCGGTAAAAATTTGACATGGGGCGGTTCGCTCATTCGGCCGGAAGCCACCGGATTTGGCGGCATTTATTTTGTAGAACACATGTTGAAAACACAAAACATCGCGCTCAAGGGGAAAACCATTGCTATTTCCGGGTTCGGCAATGTGGCATGGGGAGCGGCTTTGAAAGCCCATGAACTCGGCGCGAAAGTGGTTACCATTTCCGGCCCTGACGGATATATTTATGACGAAGCCGGATTGGATACCGAGAAAATTGATTACCTCCTGGAACTGCGCAATTCCAATAACGACATCGTTGCGCCGTATGCCAAAAAATTTGCCGGCGCGAAGTTCATTACCGGGAAAAAACCATGGGAAGTAAAAACCGACATAGCGCTGCCCTGCGCTATCCAAAACGAATTGAACGGTGACGATGCAAGGCTGTTAATACAAAACGGCGTAACCTGCGTAGCCGAAGTGTCCAACATGGGATGTACGCCGGAAGCCATCAATGAATTTGTCAAAGCAAAGATATTGTTTGCGCCCGGCAAGGCGGTGAATGCCGGTGGCGTGGCTACTTCAGGACTGGAAATGACGCAAAATGCGATGCATATCAACTGGACAACCGAAGAAGTGGACGCCCGCCTGAAAACAATCATGCAAAATATCCATGAAGCATGCGTGCTGCACGGCGCCGGAGATGACGGCTATATCAACTACGTGAAAGGCGCTAACATTGCCGGATTTTTGAAAGTCGCCAAAGCCATGTACGACCAGGGAATTGTGTAAAACGGGGTGCAGACCGCGCCAACAAACAAAGTACGGACGTTATTTTACAACCTCGTTGTAAAATAACGTTTGCTTTTTTGGCACGAAACCGGTTTTTTTCTTAATAAAATTAACCGAAGACCCGGAAATTGCTTAACTTTGATGCGCCTTACAGTATTTACCGATGCTTTGAATAATTCGGTTGCATTTATTACTTGCATCTACCCTTACAACTGACGACTTGCATCTACTCAATATATTTCTTAATTTTTTGTATCTTTGTTTATCATTATAGCATAAATATGAAGAAAACCTACACGTTTTTGCGGACGGCCATCCGACTGGCAGAGGGTATTATTTCGCGGCAGGGTGACATTCTTAACTCTTAACGCTTATTGTATGTCGCAAGAAAGAAGTTTAAAACGTTATATTTGGATGGTGGATACTATTCGCCGTTACCAACCCATCACTTACGAGGAACTGGAAGAAAAAATCGTTCAAAGCGGGCAATTCGACAAGGGGGATATTATGTTTTCGGAACGTACATTTTTCCGCGATGCGAATGCCATTGAATCTATTTTCGGCATTGTGCTGTTTTTCGACCGTAAAACGAAGGGCTATCATATCAAGGAAGCGAAAAGCAAGGAAGAACAGCACATGCTCGACTGGATGCTGCACACGTTTCGTCATGCCAATGTACTGGAAGTGTACCGCGACCAGGCGGAACATATTTTGTTGGAGTCGCCGCCGAAAGGAAACGAACATCTGTCGGCTATTCTGGAAGGAATACGGCACAGCGATATACTGAAGTTGGAATTAAAACGGTTTCGCACATTCAAAGTCGTAAAGATAGATATTATCCCGTATTTCGTACGGTTGTTCCGGCAGGAATGGTATTTGGTGGCAAGGGATTTGCGGCGGGACATCGTGCGGATTTTCCCCTTGGATAAGATTGCCGATATTACGAAAACCGGCGAAAAATTTGAGCTTCCCGAAGATGAAGATTATCCCGAAGCAACCACTTTTTTCAATGATTATTTCGGCGTTATCCTGGATGAAGACGTGCAGCGGGAAACGGTCCGCTTCAAAGCTTTTGGCGATGCGGCGAAACAAATACAAATGTCGCCGCTGCATTTATCGCAGGTAGAAGTGGAAGAAACGGACGGGTATGTTGTTTTCTCTGTGCGGTTGCACCCCACGTCCGATTTTATACGGGAACTGTGCCGTTACGGAAATGAGTTAAAAGTGTTATCGCCCGCATCCGTAAAGGAAAAAATAATAACCTTCGCCAAAACAATTTTAGATAATTATGACGCGTGAGGAGTAATTCATCCTGCTACACGTTGAACCGGAAGTGCATGATGTCGCCATCCTGCACGATGTAGTCTTTGCCTTCGACCGCCAGTTTCCCGTTTTCACGGCAGGCCGCTTCTGACCCGTATTTTACGTAGTCGGCATACTTGATGACTTCGGCGCGGATAAATCCTTTTTCAAAATCGGTGTGGATAATGCCTGCCGCCTGCGGCGCTTTAGCGCCTTTGACGTACGTCCATGCGCGGACTTCGGGCTCGCCGGCGGTGAAGTAGGTTTCGAGGTTTAACAATTCATAAGCCGCCCGAATCAGGCGCGCCGCGCCTGATTCGGGCAATCCTATTTCTTGCAGGAAGAGCCGGCGTTCTTCAAAAGTGTCCAGTTCGGCAATCTCCGCTTCGGTTTTAGCCGCTACCACCAGCAATTCGGACTGCTCTTCGCGAATAGCTTTGCGTACCTCTTCGACATACGCATTGCCTTTCACTGCCGCTGCTTCATCCACATTGCATACGTAGAGCGCCGGTTTATCGGTCAGCAGAAAAAAATCACGCGCCAGCTTGCGGTCTTCGGCATTGTCGAGTATAACGGTACGCGCCGACTTTCCCTGTTCCAGCGCGGATTTGTATTTTAATAAAATTTCGTATAATCGTTTGGCGTTTTTATCGCCGCCGGTTTGCGCCTGTTTCTGCACGCGACTGATGCGGCTTTCGATGGTTTCGAGGTCTTTCAACTGCAGTTCGGCGTCAATAATTTCCTTGTCGCGTACCGGGTTGACAGCGCCATCCACATGTACTACATTCTCGTCATCAAAGCAGCGCAACACATGCAGGATAGCGTCTGTTTCGCGGATATTCCCCAGAAATTGGTTGCCCAACCCTTCGCCTTTGCTGGCGCCCTTGACCAGGCCGGCAATGTCCACAATTTCTACGGTGGCGGGAACGACACGTTGCGGCTTGACTAATTTTTCCAATACCGCCAGCCGTTCATCGGGTACGGTAATGACGCCCGTGTTCGGCTCGATAGTGCAAAACGGAAAGTTGGCCGCCTGCGCCCGCGCGCTGCTCAGGCAATTAAATAAAGTTGATTTTCCTACATTGGGCAAGCCCACTATTCCACATTGTAATGACATTGTAAATTATGAGTTATGGGGTATGAGGTATGAACATGGCGGCGTTGTTTATGGTGCTTCATTAACGTTGCTATTTTTTACAAATGTACAAATTTATTTCCTTTTCCGGCCCGGTTTCTCGCTTGCCGAAGGTTGCCGGACAGCAGGCAGTATCCACCCCAGCTCCGGTTTTCCATATTTCCAGCCCCACCAGAGGAATATAATTCCCGCGATGATAAACGGTAAACTGAGCAATTGTCCCATGTTGAAAAACAGGTTTTGTTCAAACCCTACCTGGTCGTTTTTGATAAATTCTATGGCAAAACGCGCACCGAAGAGCAAGATTAAAAATATGCCGAACAACATACCGCGCTTGAGTTTCGGCAGCTGTCGGAAATATAAATACCGCATGATAAAAAATATCAGAAAATATGCCGTTGCCTCATAAAGTTGAGTTGGGTGGTGCGGGAGGATTTCGCCGTTGCGTACAAAAATAAATCCCCAAGGGAGGGTGGTTTCGCTACCATATACTTCGGAGTTCATCAGGTTGCCGATACGCACGAACGCGCCGGCCAGCGGCACAATGAGCACAATCCGTTCAAGCGCCCAGAGGTACGGTTTTTTATGTTTGCGACTCCACCAGAAAAGCCCCAGTAAAATTCCTATTGCGCCGCCATGGCTTGCCAATCCTTGATAGCCGATAAATTCAAACTCCGGTGAAAACCGTACCGGAAAAATTATTTCCAACGGATTAGTGAAAAAAAACGCCGGCTGATAAAATAAAAAATGCCCCAAACGTAACCCGACAAGGGTAGAAATAGTGACCACAATGGAAAAATTGTCGAACAGCTGCAGCGATAAATGTTCGTGGCGGAAAATATTGCGCATTACAAAAAAACCCACCATGAACCCGCTTACGATCAATATGCCGTAATAACGTAGATGAATAGGCCCCAGCGAGAAAATTTCGGGATTAACATCCCAACGAATACTCAAAAAAGAATACATGATTATTTACTATTTACTATTTTGTTTGCAAATATAGATGAAATTTTTTAGATTATACACCGGCGGATAAATTTCCCCAAAACAAATACAGGGCATATATACAACTATTTTTCCGTAAAAATGCAGCCGGTAACTTCTATCACCAAATGCAACGGAAATAGGTAAGTTCAAATAGTAAATGCAACTGAGATAAGAAAAAAAATGTGTTTCGGGGATACCCCCGAAACACATTTGAGAAAAAAGTCTTAAATTAGTTGTATAATGAAAAACAAAAAACATTTAACTCAGGAACAAAGGTACACAATTTTCCGGATGCTGGAAGCGGGGTGTACCAGAAAGGACGTCTGTATTGCCATTGGCAAGGACAAATCAGTACGCAGCCGGGAACTTAAACGGAATAGCTCACAGCGGGGATATTCACCGCACCTGGCACAGGAGTATGCAGACGAACGGAAAGAACGGTTTGCTAAAAATCGAACATTTACGGAGCCTGTCAAACAGAAAATAATCCGGAAACTTACCGAAGAGCAGTGGTCGCCGGAACAAATTGCCGGAAAAGCGAAACGTGACGGTATGCCCATGGTCAGCCATGAGCGGATTTATCAATTTATCCGGGAAGATAAACGGATAGGGAGAACGCTTTATACACATCTCCGACATCGACTTAAACATCGTAAACGACCGGTCGGTGGGAAAAGGGTACTGATACCGGATAAAGTGTCTATCGACCTGCGACCGGAAGTCATCAACAAAAAAGAACGTTTTG
>JAIROQ010000155.1 GCA_031257455.1 Prevotellaceae bacterium
TAATTTATGAAATTCAAAAAAAATTAAACCGGAGACCAAGAAAATGTATTCATTGGAATAAACCCGTGAATTTGTTTTGTCTATATTTTATATAATTTATGCAGTTGATACTTGAATCTACCAATCCGTAAATGCTCACTGGCTGTCCAGCCATATTCTTTTTTTTTACTATCTTTGTCCGCCATGATTATTTGCTTTTGCACGGAGTATGAAGAAAAACGTCATCGTATTTCTCATTATAACAGGTAGCATTTGTTTGACCGGCGCATTCTGGGTGTTATTGACCCAACCGAAAAGCGCCATCCCTGTTATAGAAATCACCCAGGCCGTTCCTTTGGACGCTGTCTATTTATGCTGCTTTGAACGCGCCGACATCCTGAATGAAACATTCAATAACCCTTCTTCCGGCTGGAATCGTTTTGTCCCGGAAGAAAATGCCCTGTTGAAATTTTTACAGAAATTACAGGATACAGCGCCTGCCGATGAAGCTGCCGGCGCATTGTTACAGTCTAAAGCCATTTATTCCGCCCATCCGCAGGGAAAGAACAGTATCAATTTCCTGTTTGCCGTGCAGCTTCCGCCGGCATGTCCTGCAAGCCGGCTGGAAGCGTTAGTCAAACGCAATGAAACATCCGTAAAAGAACTGGCATATAACGGCACGTTTATTATTACCACCGGCGGGGACGAGGTATTGTTGCATACGGCGGTGGTGAACAATTTTGCACTGTTCAGCCAGTCGCTGCTGGTGCTGCAAAATGCCATACGTCATGTCAACAGCGGCGTGTCCTTAAATGAGGACGGGCAATTTCAAAAGATAATGCAAACCTCCGGCGTCTATTCGGATGTGCGTGTTTTCATCAATCACCGGGCATTGAACCTGCCGGGAGCCGTTGCCGGGAGCGACAAGCTGCGCAATGTTTCTACGCTCCTCCCCTACTGTGCCGACTGGACGGCGCTTGACGGGCAAATCTCGCCGAATGTCATACACCTGAACGGATTTATTTTTCCGTCCTTTACGGATAATAATTATTTGTCGCTGCTACTGTCGCAAAACGGGTCGGGCGCTACGGCGTGGGAAATGTTACCGGCGCAGACTGCCTTTGCCGCCGCCGCCCGCCTGTCCGATATTGACAACTATTTTACCGGATACAAGTCTTTTTTGGACAAACATAAATTGCTTGCCGGCTACAATCAAACGCTCTCGGCGTTGAATGAACGTATAGACGCCCAGCCGGAAGAGTTGTGCCGTTCGTTTTATATACAGGAAATCGGCGTAGCCTGTGTTTCCGGAAATCCTGCGGGTTGGGTATCATTTTTCAAAACCGCCAACCCGAAATATGTACTGGAGCAGCTGGAGACAATGGCCGGAACATTGCAGGCATCCTTCCGTGTGGATGAAACAATGTATGCCAACCCTGCCCGGGGCTTGCTGGCGGCGTTGTTCAAAGAACTGATTAACGGGGTCGGCGACACGTATTTTATTATACACGATGACTGGTTTGTTTTCAGCGATGACGCCGGCTTGTTGGCGTCATTAAAAGAAACGCGTTCTTCCTTGAAAAAATATATTCAATCGTCTCCGGCGGCGCAATACTGCACGAATAACAATGTGTTTTCACTGTTTATCCGCCCCTCTGCTACGGATAATACGGAGTTATTGTCGTATTTCCACCCGTCCCTGCGCGGGCTTTGGGGCAACGCGCTGGGGAATGACGCTTTCAAAATAGCCGGCCTGCAACTGCAGCCATCCGGCGATAAACTGTACACTACCTTTTTTGCCGTTTACGACCATGAGGAAAGTGGAGAAGGAAGCACAGAAAAGAGGGAAAAGACACTGGAAAATAAAGAAAGGAACGCAGGGCATGAGCATCAAGCACAGCTAACGGCCAACGGGGAAGAGCCGGTGGTGAAATTCCCGGCGCTCAATCACAACAACAAACAATGGGAATATCTGGTGCAATATGCGGACAATAACATTGCACTGACTGGCAAAAACGGCGCGGAACAATGGCGGCAAAAGATTGACGGCGCCATTGTGGACACGATGTATCAACTCGATTTCTACAAAAACGGGAAATTACAGATGTTATTCCTTACAGCCGAAAAACTCTACCTGACCGACCGGAAAGGAAATACCGTCCGTCCATTCCCGCTGTCCCTGCCGGCGGCTGCTACCAAGTTAGCCGTATTCGATTACGACAAAAACAAGGATTACCGGCTGTTTGTGGTGCAGGGCAATAAAGTGTATGCTTATGATAAAAAAGGCCGCACGGTGGACGGTTGGAAAATATTTGCACCGCAGGCAACCATTACCCGCGCGCCGGAATTTTTCCGCGTCGGCGGTCGTGATTACATTGTAGTGTGCGATGAACAGACCATACATATTTTAGACCGGCGAGGGAATGTGCGTGTGCTTTTGGAAAAAGCGGTTGCCGTACAACCGGGAACACCGATTGTCCCGCAGCAGCAGCCCCCCGCCCTGAAAGTGCAAACTATCGAAGGCAAAACCGTAACGATACCCTTGAAGAGTTAAGAACTAAAAGTTAAAAGTTAAAAGTTAAAAGTTAAAAGTTATGAATTAACCAAAAATTTGTACAGAGGCGCTGTCACGCCCGAGACAGGGACGCTGTCACGCCCGAGACAGGGACGCTGTCACGCCCGAGACAGAGGCGCTGTCACGCCCGAGACAGAGGCGCTGTCACGCCCGAGACAGAGGCACGTTACAAAATCGAGTTAAGGACTAAGAACTAAAAGTTAAGAGTGTGGACGCCGAAAGAATAAACTACATAATACATCTAAAAATAGCCTCACATTATCACATCATCACATTAACACATCAAAAAAAATATGCGCTTTTTACTGTTATTATTTCTTATCATGCTTATCGTTCCTTATCTTGTGCGATTGCTTTTCCCCTGGCTCCTGCGCTACATGGGAAAGCGGATGGGAAAACGCATACAACGCTCGTTTGAGGAAAACAACCGGACAAAGACAACGAACAGCGCTGTCAAACAAACCCCACCCAAACGCAAAAAGATTGATAAGAATGTCGGCGAATATGTGGAATACGAAGAGATAAAAGAATAATTTAATCCTGATGAAACGATTTTTACACAAGGTAATCTATTGGTTGTACTCGGTTTTTAATGATAAAACCATTGCCGCCGCTACGGAAGAAATTGATGTGGTTATTCCCGTAATAAAAAAAGATTTGCCGGCGCTTCCGCTGTGCCTGCAAGGCGTGAGAACCTGTGTGAAACATCCCATAAAAAATATTTACATCATAGCGCCGCCACTGCCGGAAATATCGTCTTTTTGTGCATCCAACGGACTGGTTTTTGTAAATGAACAGGACGTTGCCGGTATTACGCCGGAAGAATTGAACATGAAAATCGCCTGTGACGGAAAAATTATTGACAGAAGCGGATGGTTGCTGCAACAATTTATCAAACTCTCCGGCATCACCGGAACATGCCGTAATTATTTATGTATTGACGCCGACCATGTGCTACTGCAACCGCATACTTTTATCAGTCGCAATGGGAAACCGGTATTTTATATGACCCATGAAAGCCACCGACCCTACTATGAAATGCTGACAAAATTAACGGGAATAGTAAAAAGAGGCAAACTAAGCTATGTGGCGCATAAGATGATTATAAACAGGGAACAATTAGCCTCTCTGCACCGTTGCATACACGACCGGATGAATGAAAACTGGCTAAAGGCAATCATTGCCGCCTATGACAGGACACAGGTTTCCGGATTTTCCGAATATGAAACATACGGTAATTTTGTAAAAGATAAACTCAAATTGCCGTGTAAACAACGAACATCCCGTTATAAGGATTTGGCGGATTATAACAGCTTAGTAAAACGATTTGGGAAAAGCTATAAATCGGTTACTTTTCCTGAATATTATAACCATTAAACGACACTGTTTTGAAAACATTTTTACGTCTTTTTGCTTTTGCGAAGCCATACAGCCGCTATTGGCCGAAATATATCGTCATTACCCTGTTAAGTCTGTTATTCGGTATCCTGAACTTTACGCTTATTATTCCCTTGCTGGATGTGCTTTTCAATCCCGCATCAATGGAAAAGGTTACGGCGTTGCCGGCTTTTACGCCCAATTTGTCCTACCTTAAAGAGGTATTTAATTATTATCTGTACGATATTATTCAGGCGCGCGGCGTATTGAGCGCGTTGTTATTTGTGTGCATTTTATTAATTGCGGCGTCTGTGGCGGCCAATTATTTTAAGTATGCGGCGCAACGGGTATTGGTCGGTTTACGAACGACTGTCATGCAAAAAGTACGCACGGCATTGTATGATAAAATCACCCGGCTGCATGTCGGCTATTTTACCAACAACCGCAAAGGCGATATTCTGTCCAGTATATCCAATGATGTAACGGAAGTGCAAAATTCGGTAGCCGGTTCTTTTCACATTATATTCCGAGACCCTTTGCTGCTCATCGGCTATCTGGTGGTGCTATTCATCATGTCGGCGCAATTGACGTCCATTGCACTGGTCGCACTGCCGCTTTCCGCATTCGTCATCACCCGCATCACTAAACGCCTGCGCCGGCAGGCGGTCAATGCGCAAAAACTGATGGCGAATATTGTCGGTCATTTTGAAGAAACCATTTCAGGCGCAAGGATTATCAAGGCTTTTAACGCCCAACGCTACGTGCGCAAACAATTTGAAACGACCAACGCGCAACACCGCACGGTAACCAAACGCATGTTTAACCGGCAGGAACTCGCTTCCCCATTGTCCGAAACTTTGGGAATTACCGTCACGGCATTTATTCTCCTTTACGGCGGATGGCTGCAGGTGAACGGTAACTTGGGCATGAGCATCAGTGAATTTGTGGCATATCTTGCGTTCTATTATCAGGTGTTGTCGCCGGCCAAAGCCATTGCCGGCACGTATGCGCTTATTCAAAAAGGCTTGATTTCCGGCGAGCGGATTTTTGCTATCATTGATGCGCCGGTGGAGATTACAAAGCGCGACCGGTCTATTCCGGTACATACCTTCACGGATAAAATAGAATACCGCGATGTATCGTTTGCCTATCAAAACGAGCCGGTGTTAAATCATGTCAATTTAACGATTGAAAAAGGCCAAATGGTCGCGCTGGTCGGATTGTCCGGCGCGGGAAAGACAACTATGGCAGACCTTTTGCCGCGCTTTTATGACGTAACATCCGGTGAAATTTTGCTGGATAATATCAACATCAAAGACTACGAACCAAAGGGGCTAATCGGCTTGATGGGGATTGTTACGCAGGACGCCATTCTTTTTAATGATACGGTATTTAACAACATTGCCTTTGGGGTAGAAGACGTCGAAGAAGCAGCCGTCATTCAGGCGGCAAAGATTGCCAATGCCCACGAATTTATTATGCAAATGGAGCAAGGCTACCAAACCAATATCGGCGATCAGGGCAACCGGCTTTCAGGCGGGCAACGGCAACGGCTTTCGATTGCACGCGCTATCCTGAAAAACCCGCCGATTCTTATTCTGGATGAAGCCACATCGGCATTGGATACGGAGAGCGAACGGCTGGTGCAGGACGCCCTGACGAAGTTGATGGAAAACCGCACATCCATTGTCATTGCGCACCGCCTCTCGACTGTTCAACATGCCGATAAGATTGTTGTGATGGACAAAGGACGCATTGTCGAAACCGGTACGCATGCCGAACTGCTCGCCCGACAGGGAATATATAAACGGCTGTGCGAAATGCAGGAACTTTAAACCTTAAACTTTAAACTTTAAACCTTAAATAATATGAACCCAAATCAAAACGTACTGTCTTTTTTTGAAAACAGTTTCAAAACCCACTGGGACCGTCCTGCCTTGTCGGACTACAATGGCGCAACATTGCACTACAAGGATGTAGCGCGGCGTATTGCAAAAATGCACATTCTTTTTGAGGAATGCGGGTTGAAGAAAGGCGATAAAGTCGCCCTGTGCGGACGCAACCAGGCCAATTGGGGCGTTATCTTTCTTGCAACCCTTTCTTATGGCGCGGTAGCAGTGCCTATCCTGCACGAATTTAAATCCGACAATATACACCATATCGTCAATCACTCCGAATCGCGGCTGCTCTTTGTCGGAGACGTTGTGTGGGAAAACCTGAATGAACGCGCCATGCCGGAACTGGAAGCGATTATTTCGCTTTTAGACTTTTCTATCCTGTATTGCAAAAAAGAAGCTATCCGCAGTTCCCGCGAACGGCTGAACGAACGCTTCGGGAAACGCTATCCGAAAAACTTCCGCCCCGAACATGTGTCGTACCACCGCGACCAGCCGGAAGAACTCGCCCTGATTAACTATACTTCGGGCACTACCGGTTTGTCGAAAGGCGTGATGTTGCCTTACCGCAGTTTGTGGTCAAATATTGTCTTTGCACAGGAAACACTTCCGATGTTCGACCATACCTGTGAAGTAGTGTCAATGTTGCCGCTGGCGCACATGTACGGCATAATGTTTGAATTCCTGTACGAAATATCGGTAGGCGCGCACGTGCATTTCCTCACGCGGATGCCGACTCCGAAAATTATTATGGACGCCTTTGCCAAAGTGAAACCGGCGCTCATTATTTCCGTCCCGCTGATTATCGAAAAAATCTACAAAAAGCAGTTACAGCCGCTACTGGACAAAACGCCGGTGAAGATGCTGCTGAAACTGCCGTTCATCGACCAGGCTATAAAAAAGAAAATTGCTTCGACACTGAATACCGTTTTCGGTAATAACTTCATAGAGGTAATTGTCGGCGGCGCATCGTTTAGCCGTGAAGCCGAAACATTTTTTAAGAAAATAGGCTTCCGCTATACGGTCGGTTACGGCATGACGGAATGCGCGCCCCTCATCACGTATGAAGACTGGAGCAAAACGCCGCTCTATTCCTGCGGCAAAGCCGTCCCGCGCATGGAACTGAAAATCGACTCGTCCGACCCGCAAAATATTCCGGGCGAAATATTGACGCGGGGCGACAATCTCTTAATCGGTTATTACAAAAATGAAGCCGCTACCAAAGAAGCATTCACCGATGACGGCTGGCTGCGCACCGGCGACATCGGCGTAATGGACAAGGATGGCTATCTCTATATACGCGGACGTTGTAAAAATATGCTCTTGGGCGCATCGGGACAAAATATTTATCCCGAAGAAATCGAAGACATCATCAACAACAAGCCCTACATCGTGGAATCGCTGGTTATCGAACAGGACGGGAAACTGACCGCCCTGATTTATCCCGACTATACCACCGCCGAAATGGACGGTATTTCGGAGCAGCAATTAGAACAAATCATCGAAGAAACGCGCTTGAAACTGAATGAAGAATTACCCAAATATGCGCAAATCGCCCGTGTGAAAATCTATCCCGAAGAATTTGAAAAAACGCCGAAGAAAAGTATCAAACGGTTTCTATATACTTAACGCCAATTTAAAAATTTAAAAATTCAAAGATTTAAGTCGCAACTTACGACTTACAACTTACAACTTACGACTAAAAGATGACTTACGACTTAGGACTAAAAGATAAACAATCGTTGCTGGATTGCCGTTATTTGGAAATGGCGCACGTATGGGCGCAAAACTCCTATTGTGTACGGCGCAAGGTAGGCGCATTGCTGGTAAAGGAAAAAATGATTATCTCAGACGGCTACAACGGTACGCCTTCGGGGTTCGAGAATGTATGTGAAAATGAAGACGGACTTACCAAACCTTATGTACTGCACGCCGAAGCAAACGCCATTACGAAAGTGGCAAAGTCGCACAACAGCAGTGACGGCGCGACATTGTATGTGACCTCGTCTCCTTGTGTGGAATGCGCCAAGCTCATTATCCAGGCGGGCATCAAGCGGGTGGTCTATTGTGACGAATACCACAATACAGACGGCTTGGAACTGCTCAAACGCGCCAATATCGAAATTAAAAGATACAACATGTCTGTGGAAAAAAAATAAAATTTAATCACTATGAAAAAGAAATGGATTTCATTAATGACCTTTTTACTGCTTGGCGTTTTCATCGGAACTTATATTATCCGGCCGCAAAGAACAATTTCTATCGACAAGCAACGGGAATGGAGCAAACTTGCGCTCGTTTTCCAGCAAATTGAGGAAAACTATGTGGACAGCGTGAACGCAGAAGAATTAATCGAAAATACGCTGCCCTTCCTGACGGAAATATTAGACCCCCATTCCCTCTACATTCCTGCGGAAGACATGGCGGACGCCAATGAATCCATTGAAGGAAATTTTGACGGGATAGGCATCACGTTTAACATGACCAACGACACGGTGGTGGTGATGGGCGTCGTGGCCGGCGGGCCCTCCGAGCGTGCCGGCATACATCCGGGCGACCGCATTATTATGGTAAACGACTCCGTCATTGCCGGACGGAAAGTAGCGCAAAATGCAGTCGTGAAAATGTTGCGCGGAAAACGCGGCTCGCGCGTAACCTTAGGCATTGCAAGAAACGGAGAGGAGACATTGGTGCAGGTGATTATTGTGCGCGATAAAATTCCGGTGAAGAGTATTGATGCGGCTTATATGATGAACGCCGTTACCGGATTTATCAAGATTTCCAAGTTTTCCAAGACTACGCATAAAGAATTTATCGCCGCTATAGAATTATTGCAGAAAAACGGCATGAAAAACCTCCTCCTTGATTTGCGCGGCAATACCGGCGGCCTGCTCGAACAGGCATTTCAGGTAGCCAATGAATTTCTGGACAACGGCAATATGATTGTCTATACCGAAGGACGGGCGCGTCCGCGCTATGAATACCGGGCAACTAATCACGGCAGCTGCCGGCATATCAACCTTGCCGTATTGATTGACGAAGGCTCGGCTTCGGCAAGCGAGATTGTCGCGGGCGCTATACAGGACAACGATCGCGGTACTATTGTCGGGCGGCGGTCATTCGGAAAGGGACTGGTGCAGGAGCCTATCATGTTCAGCGACCACTCGGGACTGCGCCTCTCCGTAGCCCGATACTACACCCCTACCGGCCGTTCTATTCAAAAACCATACAGGAAAAATAACCACCGCGACTATGAAAACGAAGTGTATGGACGCTTCCTGCGCGGCGAGATGTACTCTTCCGACAGCAGCAAGTTTACAGGGCAACGCTATTATACCCCCAAAGGAAAAGTAGTCTATGGCGGCGGCGGCATCATGCCCGACCTCTTCGTGCCGGAGGATACAAGCGGTCTTAACGATTTTGCAGTTATCCTGTCGCGGCGCAATCTGATTCACCGTTTTGTTTTGCAATTCAGCGACCGTCACCGCAACGAATTGAACAATATCAAAACACTGGACGAACTGAATGACTATTTTTCCAATTATAATTTAGAAGCGCTGTTCCGCGACTATGCCGCCGTGAACAAGGTAACGGCTACCGATGCGCAATGGGAAGAAGCCCGCGAACTGGTCATCGCCTGCCTGCGCGCCTACATCGGCCGCAACACGCCGCTCGAAGACAATGCCCTTTATGCCATGACGACCCCTATTGACGGCGCGGTCAAAGCCGCTCTCAACTTGTTTAGTGAAAACTTTTAGATACCCGATACTCGATACTCGACTTTTAGATTATCGCCTGTAATACGCCGGCGCCAGCCAACTCATACCTCATATCTCATACCTCATAATTCCTAATAATGTCGTTCAGGAAATTATTGAAAGGTTTCATCAGGGAGTAATAGCGGGCGGCTTTTTTGACAAAGGTGGCGGCGGTAATTTCGCGGTCGCTTAATTCCACCATGACGTAAAAATGTTTTAGCTTCAGGTATTCCGCAGCGGGCGAATTTTTGTCAAAGCCTGTGGGAACGCGCGAGAGCGCATCGTCATCGCGTGCGAGGTCAATAAATGTTTGCCGGAATTCCTTTTTGGAAATAATCTTTTTGAAAATATCGAAATCTTCGTCTATAATGCGGCGCACGGCTTTCAACAGGTTGGGCGGGGGCATGTAAAGACCGCACGAAACAAAACTTTTACCCGGCTCCACGTGCAGGTAATAGCCCGACAGCGGACTGCGCGTATTTCCTTCGGCATTCAGAATAACCCCGAAATTCTGCTTGTATGGCGACTTGTCGTGCGTGAAGCGCGTGTCCCGGGCAATGCGGAACATGGATTTCCGCACGTCATAAAACCCCAGCGGGTCGAAACGGTTTATTTCCTCCAGCAACTGCGTGGCTACGGCTATCACATTTCCGCGTGCGGAGTCGTATTCCTCGCGATGTGCATGAAACCATTCGCGGTAATTATGCTGTGCGAGTTTTTTCAAAAACTGTAAGGTGGCCTGTTCTATCATTGTCGTAAAAATTAGAAATTCACGGGGACAAAGATACAAATTAATGTGATAATATGATGATGTGATAATGTGCTAATGTGATGATGTGGAGATGTGCTAATGTGACTAATTGGGCTGGCGCCATTAACCATTAACCATTAACCATTAACCATTAATTTGCGCTTGCCGCCATTTTCAACTTTCAACTTTCAACTTTCAACTCATAGCCCATGCATTTTTTTCCTGCTCTTTGAGTGATGGGTCGGCATAGTGTTTCAGGCAACCTTTCATGTTGCCTGTGGCATGAAATGGCTCTTGGGCTTCAACTACCGGCAAAACGATTACTTCCACACGGATGTTTTGCATTTGTGCCGGCAGGGGCATTACCGGTAAAAGCTGTTGCGCATGCATTATTTTTTTAATCATTTCCATACTGAAACTGAATTTCCACACAAAGATACAAAAAAAATGGACTATTTAATTATTGACTATTGACTATTTTGATTGACTATTTAATTATTGACTATTGACTATTTTGATTGACTATTTAATTATTGACTATTGACTATTTTGGCTGACGCCACTGCGCTTGCGCCACTAACCATTAATCATTAACCATTAATAACTCTCCACTCTCCACTCTCCATTCAATAAGGGTTGCGCGAGGAAACCCTATGGGTGTAAAGGCACGCGGCCGATGTTCCCGCGCTTCCAGCGCAATGAAAAAAAGATACATAGGATAAAAGGTTCTCCTGCAAACCCACGCTACAGCACGCATCGGTAGTAATAATCCCAGTACTCGAGTTTGACATTGCGAGAGCACTGGGCATCGCCGAAGTACACCTCGTAATAGTTGACTCCACTGGTTTGTTCCGAACTGCTCCAATAATCATCCCTGACGTAACCGGCGGTACTGGAAGGCAGATTGTTCTTTTGTTGACACATGCAAACTAATTCATCTATTGTGGGCAGGCGGGCGCCAATTGAAGTGCAATATGTCATGGCAGCGTTCCTTGTACCCTGACCATCATAGGCCGAAGTAGTCTGGTAAAGTTGTAAACCCGGACAACCGGGCACGTCACGGCAACTATTTATGGTTACTACTTTGGACGAGGAGGTAGTGCCGGTGCAATTGGCATTTTTCCCCTGTACCGTATAGCTGCCGGAGGACGTTGCCGTATAAGCGCTATTTGTGCCGGTTTGCACCTGCGTGCCGTTCCTATACCATGTAAAGGTGGTGGCGCCGGTAGCGGCGGCGGTGAGGGCTACCGTAGCGGTTGGACAGGTATTGCTCGAACTGCCGGAAATAGACGCTTTGGCTACCGCTGTGTTCACCGTAATGGCACGGGTCGCCGAGCCGCTCGGCGCAGCGCAGGCTGAAGTAGTGACAATCTTCACCCAGTAGGTAGCGGTGGCCGTTACGCTGCTAAGCGTATAAGAGGTGGCAGTGGTAGCCGTCAGGGTCGTGCTGCCCGTGCCGAACTGGTAGGAAGCTGCTGTACCGAGTGTGCCGCCGGTAGCGGTAAGGGTTACGGGGCTGCCGCTGCAGACGGTCGCGGTAGAAGCATTCAGGGTGCTGGGGGCGGTAGAGGCCGTGTGCACCGTAATGGCGCGGGTCGCCGAGCCGCTCGGCGCAGCGCAGGCCGAAGTGCTAACAATCTTCACCCAGTAGGTAGCGGAGCTGGTCGGGCTGTGCGTATAGGTAGTGGCGGTGGTAGCCGTCAGGGTCGTGGCGCCCGTACCGAACTGGTAGGAAGCGGAAGTTCCGCGTGAGCCGCCGGCCGCAGTCAGGGTTACGGGACTGCCGCTGCATACGGTCGTAGTAGAAGCATTCAGCGCGGTGGGCGCGGTAGAGGCCGTGTGCACCGTAATGGCGCGGGTCGCCGAGCCGCCGGGTGCAGCACAGGCCGAAGTGGTATAAATCTTCACCCAGTAGGTAGTGGAACTGGTAGGGCTGTGCGTGTAGGTGGTGGCGGTGGTAGCCGTCAGGGTCTCGCTGCCTGTGCCGAACTGGTAGGAAGCGGCTGTACTGAGTGAGCCGCCGGAAGCGGTGAGAGTTACAGGGCTGCCGCTGCATACGGTCGTGGTCGAAGCATTCAGGGCGGTGGGCGCGGTGGAGGCCGTGTGCACCGTAATGGCGCGGGTCGCCGAGCCGCCGGGCGCGGCGCAGGCCGCAGTGGTAATAACCTTCACCCAGTAGGTAGCGGCGGCCGTTACGCTGCTAAGCGTATAGGTGGTGGCGGTGGTAGTTGTCAGGGTCGTGGCGCCCGTGCCGAACTGGTAGGAAGCCGAAGTGCCGAGTGTGCCGCCGGCCGCAGTCAGGGTTACGGGACTGCCGCTGCATACGGTCGTAGTAGAAGCATTCAGCGCGGTGGGCGCGGTAGAGGGCTGGTGCACTGTTACGGTGGCGGCGTCAGGCAGGGAAGCCGTGCAGCCCGCCGCGCTTTGTATATATAAGGTGTAGGTCGTAGTGGTGGTTGGGTCGTCCGTTACTTGTTCGGACGCCTGCCAGGTCGAGCCGTCCAAGCTGTATGAAGCGGCGTCCGTAGCCGCAGCGGTCAGGGTCGCCGCCTCGCCGTTGCAGACGGTGGCAGACGTCAGCGACAGGGGCGTGGGCAGGTTGTTTACGGTTACGGTGGCGGCATTTTCCAGGCTGGCCGTGCAGCCGGCCGCACTCTGTATATATAAGGTGTAGGTCTGGGTTGCGTTCGGGTGTACCGCAAAGGTATTGGTCGTTTGCCATGTCCCGCTGCTCAGGCTATACGAGGCGGCGCCGGCCGGCATGGCCGTCAGGGTTACTGTTTCGCCGCTACAGATAATGGCGGAAGCAGGCGT